>JAIRZB010000107.1 GCA_031267435.1 Puniceicoccales bacterium
ACTTGATCGCATGGTTTGGCCGCTACACGAGGACAAGGAGTCCGCGACTCCTTGCGGGGTAGGGGGCGGAGCCCCCAGGCTAAACCCCCTAAGCGCTCCTCGCCCTTAGAATCCCCGCCAGGGGATCCATCCCCTGGACCTGGATTGCGGCCGGTACCACCGGCATCCGCCCGTGGTACCGGCCGACCAAGGGGCCCTAATGCCCCGCCCGCGGCGAAGCCGCGGGCGGGGGCCTTGGCCACCCGGTCGGCCGGTACCACGGGCAAATGCCCGTGGTACCGGCCGTAATCCAGGTCCAGGGGATGGATCCCCTGGCAAGGGGTTGCAAGGGGAAGGATTCCCCTTGCCCTGGCGGGGATTCTAAGGGTGCGCAGCCCTTAGGGGACTAGTCATGGGCTCCTATTGATAAAATCTCTTTAGGAATTTTAAAGCATAGATCATTTGGCTCTTTTTGTTTTCCAAATGCCACAGCTTAGCGGCGGCAGCTCTAGCGTGCCATTGCCCCAAAGGTAGGTCGTGCGATTTTCGTCGGAAAATGAAAAAGTATCGGCGATTTGTGTGAAATTATTTCTAAATGAAGTGACAAAATGACATTTTTCAAAATGTGGGTTCATTGCTAGTAGAATCTGCTCAGATCCTCGTTCATAGGTCGCATTGAATAGCGCTAATACGGCCGAATTGTTTTCCTGTGCCGTAAAAATGCGAATGTATTCCTTCGATGGACGCTCACATAAACAAAATAATGGTAAATCTTTACGCAATTGGATCAGCCGTTGCACGTACCTATGGGTGAAAAAATATTCCCGCAAACGGTCATAGGGCAATGCGTTGAGATCTCCACGCTGATAGGTATTATGCACCCCCAATTTAGAATGGAGCAATTCCGTACCTTCGCCCAGCATCGGAACACCAAGCGATAAAAACAAAGTCGCAAGTGCCAAATGAGTTCGACGAATATCCGTTAGCGTAGGGACTATTCCGCTATGATTTGCATTTTCTGTGATAGCGTCGATCCAACAAAAGTCGTCGTGCGATGACAGATAGTTAATGCTCTGCGCAGGAAATTTCGAACGAAAACCCAGAGAACCCCGCAAAAAATAACTAATTCCTTCCACATTACCGTTACCCAAAATATAAGATTTTACAAAATCGCGAAACTCATCGTTCCAACCTTGTAGATTCGTTCCTTTGAGATCGTGCCCAACGTAGCAACGAAAACTCCAAGGCTCCGCAATCATGATGACCGAAGGCTTAATTTTTTTGAGCTGCGCTTGAATGCTATCCAAAAGAGGCAAACCGACGAGCTCAGCCAAATCAAAGCGAAACCCGTCCACATCGTAAAATTTCACAAAATGCTCCAGGCTATCGATGATTATTTTTTGAACCATAGGACTTTCCGTGCATAGATCATTGCCGCAGCCGCTAAAATTAAGCAAATGTCCATCGACGTTTGTGCGAAAATAGTATTGCGGATCGATTTTGTGCAGATGGTTTGGTTCTCCGACGTGGTTATATACAACATCTAAAATTACTGCTAAATTACGATCGTGGCACGTTTTGACAAGGCTGCGAAATTCGTCGATTTGTATCCCTTTTTGGGAATCGCTACCGTAGGCACTCGCCGGAGAAAAATAATTGACCGGCATATAGCCCCAGTGATAGTTTTCTTTTTCAGGATTATCAAATTCCTGAATCGGCTGCAATTCGATGGCATTGATACCTAAGCCTTGTAAATGATTGCTTTTAACAAAATTCTCAAACCCTCTAAAGCCCAATCTTTCTTCGGGTGTAATCTCTAGACAATTCGCCGTCAGATCGCGAATGTGGCCCTCATAGATGATTAAATTTTCCCGGGATGGTGCCTTAAAATGATGTTTTACGAAATTTTCCTTAGCAATAATTCCCGGACCGCGACAATTGACGGCCGCCCGGGCATAGGGATCAAGTATTTCATTAAAAATTTCACCATCATCCGTTTTGTTTTTTACATAAAACACATAGTATCGACGATTTAAATCTTCGTTTATTTTCGCCTGCCAAACACCGCAGGGAAATCGTTCCATTGGCAATCGAACAAAACTCTTCGCCAAGGATTGTTTCCACCCAACTTCCACCGCCAATGCTCGCGGTGCAAATAAGGCAAAAAATGTCTGATTACCTTCGATCCAGGCTCCTAATTTTTTATCGGAGTAGAACGAAAAAAGCAATCGCGAGTCATCAATTTTAATCTTTCCGCTGTCGCAAATGATAAAAGCAGTTTCACGCAGGTCAAAAGGACTATCCGTAAGTGAAAATTGTAATATATGCTGCCCAGTTTTGTATGCTCGGTATTCTAGATTTTCAATTCCAGGACGTAGGATAGTGCTGTTTTTACAATACTGCGGCAAATGTAACCATTTCCAATTTTCACTAACAAATTTAAACTGGCCATATTCCGATAATTCATTTTGCCATATTTTTAGAATAAAATACGATTTTTCTTGAATGATTTCATGTTTCAACCGCCACTTTTCGTCGAAACCATCGGATAGCCACCGATTAAAATCCCCCGCCACATAAAATTTTTCATCGGTTAAAATGGAGCGAGAAGCCGTATTTTCCGATAGAACAAAAACAATGGTTTCATTTTCCTTAAAATAACCGCTTGTTTCTGCAAAATCTAACAGGGAAACGGGTAGTAAGTCGAAATTTCGAGATACGCCATCGATTAGCAATGCTCCTGAAAATTTTTTTCTTTCTTCCTCGCTTAGATTCCGATCAAAAAATATCCATCCTAGCTTTTCACTGACCCATTCCACATCGATAACACTTGCCATCGGAATGTAGATTAGAAAAATTGATGTTTTTTACAAATATATTCTAGGGTTACATGATTATAAATCCAAATGCTGAACCGGGTTATCGGCCGAAAATATTACCCTTTTTTGTCGTAGGAAAGCATTTTCGAGTTCCGATTTCCAATTTTTCAACTTTTCTTCCGGGCCCTTTAAAATAATTTTTAACGCCGTATTTTTCCCTGTTCTTTCCTCGAAAAAATCATCCAAAAATCGCTCCGTTCTTCTATTCGATGCCGCGATCGGCGAACCTTTGTAGCCCACACTAATCTCGGAAAAAAAATCCTGTCGCGCGTTGTGACTGTCATCAATAATCTTGAGCGCATAAATTCCTTCATCATTAACAGCCATCGCGATAACCTTCGATCGATGGGCGTGAAACCCAATGACAATAAAAGGCTTCATACGTAACTCGTTCCAAACTTTATCAGATATCGCTTTAATTTTCATAATCTATTTCTCGTAATTTAAGATATATTCCTGTCCGGGTTTTCAAGGCATGTCAAGCGAAATTTCTTATTCTATGGATTTTTTTTCTTGATCTTGAAAACGGTTCCCTAATATTTTCTCCATATATTCTATGTTGCCCCATTTATTAGTATATTTTGCGTATCTTATTTTTTTATTCAATTTGTGTCTTGGTAGTCATTTATATCATTTTTCATTACCTCTTTTCGATGAACATGGTACCAAAATTTGCGATATTTTTGGTCGGCAAGCGGATTTATTCGATGATAAAAATTTAAAAATTTCCAACATCACGATTCGATTTTTTTTAAAAAATAAAGCCAGTTCATCGAAAAGTATTTGCATCACGAGTGATCAGGCAAATTTTAATTTTGTAGAAAATATCGCCACAGGGAGTGGTTCTATCGCGATTTCAAGCGATGAATTTTCGGTAACAGGTAGTGAGTGGCAACTTTCGGGTAATTCTAAAATTTTTACACTTAATAAAGATGTGCACGTATCCTTTATCTAGATCTATACTCAATAAATGGTGCTTGTTTTCTTTTATTACCCTGTTGGCATCCGTTATTTTGGCAACGGAAAAACTGAAAACTGATTCAGAACTCCCTATGCCTGGTTCGCAGTTAGTATCTCCTCGGATTAACGATCAAACGAAAAATTCCAAGACTTCGGCCGTAAGAAATCCATTCGAAATCTTCCATTCAATGGAATTACCTACGACACAAATAGCAAAATTTACTCCATTATTACCATTGTTAAAAGACACGACATCCCAATCCTCGGAGAAAATTACCGGAACTTCGATCACAAGCGATAAACTCGAAATTTTTTTTAATGAAAATCAATCGGAATTTTCATTTACAGGAAATGTCGAACTATCATCTTCCGTATTCTCTGTAAAATGTACCGCCGCAAGAGTTACAACATTTGGAAAAAAAATGAACTTAGATCCTGCTTCCATTAAACAAATTTTGGTTGTAGGGCCACTATTTTTACAGCAAGGCGAGCGCTCCTGCAGCGCTAGTCAGGCCGAAATTACTCCAATGGATGCAACTATTACTCTCTGCGGAAATGTTGCAGTAAAGGACCCGGCAGGCACCATTTTATGTGACGAAATGCTTATCAATTACGAAACAAAAAGTGTTAAAATTTCCGGTACTCCTAGTAGTAGTCCGGTGACCGTAAATATTACTGATTTTTGCCAAAGCTCCGCCCCATAACCCCGCCAGGAGGCTTGCCACGGGGCTCTGCCCCGTGACCCCGCAAGGAGGCTTGCCAGAGGGCTCTGCCCTCTGGACTCCCGCAAGGAGTCACGGACTCCTTGACCTCGTTCAGCGGCCAAGCCATGCGAATTTCGCATGGTTTGGCCGCAGGGTCAACTTAGTTGCCCCGCCCGGCGCGAAGCGCCGGGCGGGGCCTTGGCCCCTTGGTCGGCCGGTACCACGGGCATTAGCCCGAGGTACCGGCCGCAATCCAGGTCCAGGGGATGGATCCCCTGGCAAGGGGTTGCAAGGGGAAGGATTCCCCTTGCTCCGGCGGGGATTCTAAGGGCGCGCAGCCCTTAGGG
>JAIRZB010000007.1 GCA_031267435.1 Puniceicoccales bacterium
TGGGCAATGTTAAAAAAAGAAATAAATCCTAAGAATAAAACTATGCACGATTTGAATTTGCGACTATCCATAGCCGGTATGCTACCGGTTTCGGTCTGCTGTCAAGGGCTATGGGGAAAAAAAAGGAAATGGAACATATTTTTATGAAGATTTTAAATCATTCAAATTACAACATTACCATTGGCAGTTATTACATGGGAATCCATACTTTCCCGTTTGGCTATTGCTTCGGCGGTTAAACTTGCCTTTTTTCGGAAAAATCTGTAGCATGTGTACATTATAATTTTGCTTCCCAATGCGCCATTGGATGCCTAGAGTTAAAATATCCCATGAAAATCGATAATATTAAAATCTACGATCTTGAGGAATGTATCGTGGCCAGTGGATTACCTATGCTTTCCTCCTACGATGAAAATGAATTTGCCGACAATGTCATGCAATTGAAAAGCAATCCTGCCCAGGGTCGAAGCGGTAAACATATTTCCCGTGCATGTAAACTAGCATCTAGCGACTCCGCTTCGGGGCATTGTAATTTTCTTAAAGGCATCCTTGTGGCATGCAATGTGACTGGAACACAGGCCTGGTGGATACAGGCTGGGCGCTATGGTCATTTCGTCATCGATTCGAGTATGTCCAAAATGCATCGCCTGAAGGCCATGAACCTGGAAACGTGTTGCCATCCAAAAACATCCGCAATTTCACGGCAGGAAGTCGAAAAATTAGCCGCGCTTGACGATATCGAATCACTTGTTTACGCCTGCCCCATGGGACTAGAACTTACCGCCCGAATCAATACGAACTATATGCAATTGCGTATCATGTACCACCAGCGTAAGGCCCACCGGCTTTCCGAATGGCGTATCTTTTGCCACTGGATTGAATCGCTTCCTATTGCTAATGAGTTGCTTACTGGCGCAATGGAATAAATCAATATTTTTTAAGTCCAATAGGGGTACAGAATCTTCCCCTATTATTCAATAATTCAGGTCTAATAATTCCCTTGAATGGAAGAGTTAGGCATTAGACATTTTGTTTTTCGATCCTTTTCTTTAGCCAATTGCTTAGCTTTCGCTAGTTTTGGTCATTGGTACCGTAGTTTAGACACCGGCTTTTGTTGCTTCCGTTTGCTGTGGATTTAATTTTGTCCTCAACTCAGCAATTTTTTTCTTAGCCGTACTAATCCATCTTGTCGCGGGCATCTTACTGATTTGTCCATCGATTAATATAAGATCTTTTTCTACATTTTGTCCGGTTAAAGGACTTTTAGGATCACCATATCCACCCTTTGAAAGTTTTTTTTCAATAACACTCACTTTTTCATATAACTGGATAGCTGTTTGTACTTGCGTCGCTGATTGAGTAACTTTATTTTTGAGTTTTGGAGATCCAATTATATCGAGTTGATTGGCTATGGCTGTGATATCAGTTTTGGCATTTTGCGAACTTTGGGGATCTTCGGGGGCACCATATCCGCCTTTCGAAAATCTTTTGAAAATCGCTTCCAATCGTATAATCGACTTATGTTCATAACCAAATTCCTTTAATTGTTGCGAATCTCGAGCACTTAGTTTTGGACTAACTGCATTTATAACGTTATCAATTGCAGCGCAGGCGGTTCCAAGATTAGCAGCCAATGCTGGGTCACCGTATTGTCCACTTAAAAACATTTGCAAAATCGCTTGAATTTTGGCTTGTGCTTTAATTTTTTCGGCACATGCCAGGATCCACGAAACTAATGCAGGAGACTGCGTTGAGTTTTTATATCGATCTGTGACGGTTTCGATTTCTGTACATGTTGTCATTTCATTTTGCGTAGCAGATATTGTACTGGCATTTTTTTTCATCCTAGCTAAACACCCTTGCATTTCCAGAGTTGCTTTAATCTGAATTGCGTAGTTTTGAATTTTCTGTCTTAAATTTGGAGGGGAATTTTTTATTATATCATCAATTGCGGCAAACGCTTTAGCAATATTTGTAGGAGCGCTGGGATCGCCATAATATTTTTTTTTGAGGTTATTCGTGACGGCCTTCAATTTCGCCATAAGCTCTTGTTCTTGAGCATTTATGGGTTGTACTCCAGCGTTTTTTTGTGTAAGTCCAGGAGCCGTGCCATTTGGATTTCTATTACTATTGGTCAAATTTTGGTCTGGTATACCCATTATTTGTCCGGTGGCACCTTTTGCCATTGGCCTCAAAGTTCCACTACGCGGAGCCCGCTTCCCGACATCCGCTCTAGCATTTGGCCCATAACTGGCTTGTAGTGTGTTTATCCACAGTAATCCTAGAACAATATTTTTTTTATCCATATCTTTCCCTTTATCTCAAATTACAACTAACTAAGTGGCCATATATTCTGTACGTGATTTCATAATTGTCAATAAATTTTCACATAAAATATAAAATAATAACATTTTAAGTGTGACATAAAAAACGAGCGAAATGTATCACTCGTTTTCTAGTAAAGCTCACTTTCCCACCGCAACTAAGGAAACTAGATCACAATGATTCTTTGAAGCCCATGATATAAGTTTCAATTGCTGGGAAATTATTCATTATTTTTTCTTATTAACATCCTAAGATTCCTCGGCTCCTTCGATGTTTTCATCTGGTTTTGAAGCTGGCGAAGATTCCTGTTGCGGTTCCGAAGAAATTTCAACCGGCTCACAATCCAACAATGAGGACATTATTATTTCTGAAGTCGAAGGGGAAGATGCATGGTTGCAAGCTCCCCAAACGTTTTCCGTAGCAATACTTAGAACTAATAACTCTAATCCAATTTTTATTATTTTAACATTCATATTTAACACTCCTTTTCAGCTATATTCTGCAAATATAATTACTATTTCTTAGAATAACGAGAAATTATTTGTATTTATGTTCTTTTTTCTATCTACTGAAATTGTTTCATTAGACGTTCGTAGGCATTATGAATCTCTTGGGTTTTTTCCGTAGCTTGAGCTTGACTTGTACACTCATATCCCGGCTGACCTTCATTTATGGCAAACTTATCGGGATGGTATTTGAACGTAGCTTGCCGATATGCTTTTTTTATTACATCCCGTGAAGCTCCTTTTGGAATTCCCAGTAGTGTGTAGTCTTTGTCGCTTGCTGGGCGGACTTTTGTTACTTCACCATAGGTGAAATATTTGGATTCTTTAATTGTATCTGCGGCATCAAAATATATACCTCTTTGGGATTTTGGAATAAGAACTCCAGGTTTAGAAGAGTTTAATTTTTTCCGCAAAGCTCTTTCTATTGTTTTTTGACCTATTGGTCCTACTGGCAATTCAAGTATCGCAAAAGCAGCCTTTACTTTTTCGTCTTGCAATGTGGTTCTTAATTGATAAGTATATAGACGGATTTCATCTACGGCTTGCACAGCAGTTGGGAGTCTAGCATAAACTCCATTAACTCCATCGATGACGCCTTGTATAACATATATGTTGTTCGGATTTCCGAGTTCACTATTCCGATAGGGGGTATAGATTTTTTCATTAATTTCTTTACGCGTCGATAAAGCGGCCATATTTATGGCATTTGCATATATTTCGTTATTTCTTTGCCCTACGATTTTATTAAATCTGGCTTTATCGAAACTTTCTTGAGCCTGAAAGGCTTTGTTTGCGCTCATTACTAATGGAATCTCACACAGTATTCCACTAATTACTATTTTTATTATTTTATTCATATTTTTTACCCTGACGGAACGGATTATAAATATTTTAAAATAATTACAATATGTTTTTTATTTTATATGATTTATTTTTACGATTTGCGGGGAGTTATCTCTTTCTTTTCAAACAAAAACGAGAACGTTTTTCCGTTCTCGTCCCTATTGGATTTTAAATTTATTTTTAATATTTCTGGCCTTTTGCAATTTTCAGCGGATTCCGACAGAATAATTTTTGTTACCAATCAAAGGACTCAGAATCTTCATCGCTATCTTCATCGTCACTGTCTTCTTCATCGCTATCTTCGTCGTCGCTACTTTGATCCCTGCCACCAATAGTTTTTAAAGGCTGCTGTTTGATCAAATATGGATCGCCGAAAGAAAATTCTGGATCCGACTGCTCATGTTCGTTATACATTTCTTGATAAGAATTTTGATCCAAAATGAGCCTATTCGTTTTATCGCTAGTATCTGAAGCTAAAGCGCTACCACCAATGATTAATCCATAAACTATGCCTAAGATTTTTTTTACCATATTTCCGTCCTTGTTCCAATTTATACTATATTATTCACATATTCACAAGAACCCCTTGCGAATGGGCATTACCTTCGAGAAAAATTAAAAATCGTCAATCATTTTTTAGTTTTTAATAAATTGCTTCCCGTTTCACCGTGAATTTCAAAGGAGGAATTTTTACATCAAATTATACAAATTATTTCATCCCATTGTATTTTCAATCAAATTCGCCGGGAATTATGCCCCGACAGTCCGTTTCCCAACCACTCCAAACCGGTATCCTTACCATTGATGCTATGATTCCCATTGGTCGCGGACAACGGGAACTGATTATCGGTGATCGTGCGACAGGAAAATCGACAATTGCCATTGATACGATTATTAACCAGGCAAACATTAATCGGGAAGGCCTCGCTTCCGGTAATCCGGATTTCCGCCCGGTCTATTCCGTTTATGTTGCCATTGGACAAAAAAATTCTACAATTGCACGCACCACTAAAACGCTAACTTTATTATTTTATTCATATTTTTCACCCTGACGTAATGAATTGTAAATATCATAAGGTGGTCATAATATATTTTTTATTTTTACATGATTTATTTTTACGATTTGCGGGGAGTTATTATTTCTTTTTAAACAAAAACGAGAACGTTTTTTATTCTCGTTTCCATTGGATTTTAACCGTATTTTTAATATTTTTGATAATCCTTCAATGGACTATGCTGGAACAACTTCTACCAATCGGAACTTGATTGGTTCTCATTGCTCGGCTTAAGATCTTTGTACATACGGGGACCGTTGTGCATATCGGAACCGTCCTGATTGTTCCAGCGTCTTGTCTTAAAGAACTCTGGCGAGAGTTTTCCATATCTAGCGCCTGAATGGCCATTCCATTTTTGATTTGGTCGTTCCTTCCAATCAGTTTGGTACGGGCTTTCGCGTCTGTTTAATGGGGTTTCTAATGGGGTTTTTGGTTTCAACTCTTCCCACGCGTGTCCTTTCTTGAAATATGCCTCTTCATCGGAATCACTCCCAGCGTTTGCAACTAGACTACTGCCACCAATGAGTAATCCGTAAACTATATTTAAAGTTTTTTTGTTCATATTATCATCCTTTTTTTATTTATCATTTTCACAGGATATCCCTGTGAATGCGTATTATTATCAAAAAAAAATAAAAATCGTCAATCATTTTTTAGTTTTTAATAAATTGCTTCCCGTTTCACCGTGAATTTCAAAGGAGGAATTTTTACATCAAATTATACAAATTATTTCATCCTATTGTATGACAATATTCTTGCGAGCCGCTCGTTTATCTTTACAACTAAGGGCATGACTGACACTATTTTCAATCAAATTCGCCGGGAGATTTTTTCTGCGGAGCTCGCAACAACTAAAAGAAATGTCGGTACGATTCTTTCCATCGCCGATGGCGTTGCCGTTTTGGATGGTCTTTCCGAAGTAATGTATAACGAAATGGTCGATTTTGATCATGGTATCTTTGGCGTTGCCCTTAACCTCGAAGAAGACTTGGTAGGCGTTGTTATCTTCGGCGATGGATCGGGTCTAAAAGCTGGCGATCGGGCAAGTACCACCGGAAGATTACTTTCCGTTCCCGTAGGAAAAAATCTTCTCGGCCGTGTCGTTAATGCCATTGGCCAACCCATCGATGGTAAGGGCCCCATTGCCTCCGAAGAATTTTATCCCGTCGAAAAAATTGCCCACGGAATTATGCCCCGACAGTCCGTTTCCCAACCACTCCAAACCGGTATCCTTACCATTGATGCTATGATTCCCATTGGTCGCGGACAACGGGAACTGATT
>JAIRZB010000041.1 GCA_031267435.1 Puniceicoccales bacterium
CTCCTCCATAGGTCCTGGCGATGGCCTCCAACTCATTCCGTAGCTGTTGATTCGGATTTTGTTGGTATTGAAGGACTTTTTTTGCAATTTCAATCAAATCCATAAAATAAGCTATAGCAACCTCTGCTTTCTCTTTTTTATTACGTGTATCTAACCCATTCTGCAATTTTTCTATAAAATTTTGTACTTTTCCCTCAAAAGTATCCACATGTTGTTGATTTACATTGCCTATTAATGAAAACATTGCCTGAGATACTTCCGATACGGGATTAGCAAAACTTACACTGGAGCCATAGAAAACAGAAAACACACCTAAAACTTTAATTAAACTTAATTTTTTCATAAAAACACCCTTCTAAAAACTCATTTTTGACATTAAATAACAACAAACCAACATTGTCACCCCTTATTATTGCGCCGCTTCCCCAGAAACTAAATTCCAGTTATTTATTGTGGGGCCACCATTCGCGCTCACAATCGCATTACAACAATTTTCTAAATTTACAGGGCATCTGAATCTGGCAAAGCAACCACTGGCGGTGGCGGTGGCAGAGACCATATAAGTTCACGCACCTCTCCTCCATAGGTCCTGGCGATGGCCTCCAACTCATTCCGTAGCTGTTGATTCGGATTTTGTTGGTATTGAAGGACTTTTTCTGCGATTTCTTGCAACTCCCTAAGCCAAGCTATTCCAATCTTTGTCTTTATCTTTTTTTTACGTGCATTTAACTTTTCTTGCAACCCTCCTATAAATTCTCCTATTTTCGTTTTGAAAGTACTCACACTTTGCTGATTTACATTACCTATTAACAAAGACATTGCCTCAAATCCTCTTTCCACTAATGTGGGGCTAGCAAAACTCATATTAAAACTTTCAAAAATAGAAAACACGACCAAATTCTTAATTAAATTTAACTTTTTCATAAAACACTTCTTCAAAAATTATTATTATTATGGAACTAATGCTTCTCCGTTAGTAAATCCCCAATTATTTATTTGCGGATTCACGATTTTATCACAGCAATTCTTCGCCACCAAATGAGCTAACTGAAACTTATACATTTTCTGCAAGGTTTTGATAACATTCGGATTTATAAAATATCCATGGCCAAAACGCATGCGAACAGGAACGCCGGCGGTATGCCTCGCCATTCTATAGGCATTCTCCGACAGGTCATCCCCTTCGTAAAATGCACACTCCGGAGGCAAATACCCAACTGTTCCAGCTGTATTAGTAGCGGCCAAAAAACCACCCGGATCATTTGACAATAGTGCATCTGGATGAAATAAATCCACCTCCGCTTGGGTATTATAATTAGGCGCACCCAATATTGTTCTCATTTCTTGATGATCCATTCCTCCCCACGTAAACTGTTCACTAACATTTCCATAATAACACCTACTTAAATACATATATCGAGACGGATTACATGCTTCGATACCTTCGTCAAAGAACCTGACCGGATGTCTTAGGAATTGAAACCAATGTAACATTTCATGGAACAAACCTATGTCCAAATCGTCTTGCCCTGAATCCATACTTAATTGATCATTTATTATTTGGACAAAATCCGACGCATTATCATTCGGATTAAAATTTATTTCCCAACTCCAATCTGGGCATCGCTGAAATTCAGTTTCACTGGCTGCTCCCGAAAAGACAATGTTAATCGACCTACCATTATTTCTCCCGGACAATACATTATTAAAAACTGTGAGCCTTTCACACCATCCATATCCATTTCCTCCCATAACCTGCCTTCTAATTTCTATGAGAAGCCTGTAAAGTAGTACCCGTCCAACCGGATTAGCTGCCATTGTTAAAAAAGCCCCATCGAAGCTTGCTTGTATTACGTTATTTTGAATCGACACGATTGGCCTTACTGTTAGGGGCGCAACATTCGCTGCAAACCCAAACCTTTCCGCAAAAAATGCATCCACATACCACTGCGTAATCGATGAACCGGGATTGTTCGCATCCACATTCGCGCAGGACCATCGGGCCGCCTCTGGAGTCGTCGGCTGATTGCCATTCATCGGAAAATAGATATCCGCATTGGCAGCCGTTGAATCCTGCAACGTAAAATGCTCAAATATTTGTACCGCTCCTGCCAGCGGTGCACCTCTCGTAGAAAGAAGTGGAGGAGGATTTTGTGTACAATCTACACAACCTGCGCACATTCCAGGAGTTTCCACTGGAAAATCCAAATGTGCCGCCGCTGGGAATACGGAAGTATTACATAACGACAGTAAGCAAACTGTACAAAACACTACCGGCTTAAAAATCTTGCGACTATATGGAAACATAGTGCAGCATTGGATATCAATAAAAAACCAATGGCAAGTGTTTATTTGCGAATTAATGATTTTTATGATGTTTTTACCATCAACGTCAATACTCCACCGTTTCCTAAAACAAATGATCCATTCGGTTTTTGGCGATTTTTATGTCGTGGCGAATCTGCTCGACTAATAATGCCTGCGATGTAAATCGCTTCTCCTCACGTATGTAACTCCAAATTTGAACTTCGATCGTCTTGCTTTGCTCATGTAAAATAACTGGATCAAAACTGTAAACTTCCAAACTAACCTCCGCAATATCCTCAAAAAATGTCGGCCGTACACCAAAATTCGCTATTCCCCAAATGGGCTCCCTCCCATTACCTAGACGGTAGCGCACCAAGTAGACTCCAAATTTCAAAAGTAAATCATTCTTAAAGCAAATGTTTAATGTCGGGTAACCTAGCTTTCGCGCAATCCCCCTGCCCTTGGATACCATTCCCGTTAAACAATAGGGATAGCCCAACATCCGGTTCGCCCGGTCAATGTGCCCATCGTTGAGACATTTGCGAATATTTGAACTGCTTACCCGCTGATTCTCGAAAAATATGGACTCCTGTACTTTAATCTCAAAATCATAGGCCTGATCCCGTAAAAACCATGAATCCCCTTCGCAACCTTGGCCGAATTTAAAATTTTCGCCGATGCAAATCCCTGCTATCCGATGAAATTTTTTTTCTAGGAAAGGAATAAAATCCTTTGCCCGGATCGCACCGAATACCTCCGTGAAGCATTGCTCAATAAAATAATCTACGGCCAAAATTTTTATCCGTTCGACTTTTTGTTCCCGCGTTGAAATGAGCTTCTTAGGACGGTTTAAAATGACCGACGGATGGGGCCAAAAGGAGTAAACTGCCGCCGCTGCATGGAGACGCTGCGCCTCATTGCGCGCCGATACGATGACCGCCTGATGCCCGATGTGTATGCCGTCAAATGCTCCCAATGCCAATACAACGGGCCGATCAATGGGGATAAAATCATCCCTCGCTGTTAAAATTTGCTCCATCACTACCTATAGAATGTCCGTAATTGCCAAGAGATAATGCCTAATTTCGTCGTACTCCATCGCTAAAAGATTCTCCAATGTTACCGCCTGATCCAATCGAAAATTTCCTGCTTTCGTCCGCCGCAATTGCGACAAATAGGACCCGCAGCCTAGTTTTTGCCCCATATCATGGGCCAACGTCCGCACGTACGTTCCCTTCGAACACGCCACCGTAAAAGTTATGTAGGGTAGCGAAATTTCATGAATTGAAAACTCATAAATTTTCGCCAGTCGCGGTTCGCGCTCGATCGTTTTACCCATTCGAGCTAATTTATAGAGCGGCCGACCGTTAACCTTCTTAGCAGAAAACATGGGCGGTAACTGCCACTGATCCCCTAAAAATTGCCGTGCACATTGGTGAATCTCCCCATCCGAAATACGAATATCATGGGTTGCGACGATCTCACCTTCGCTATCGTAGGAATCCGTTTCCTGGCCAAGGCAGAGCACTCCTGCGTAGGTTTTATCCTGATTGGTAACGTACTGAGAAATTTTTGTCGCATTGCCGATAAGTAAAACAAGCAGTCCAGTTGCCGAGGGATCCAGGGTCCCCGCGTGGCCAATTTTCCGAACCCCTAACCGATGGCGCAACTTGGCTACAACATCATGCGACGTCCATTCCTTTGGCTTATCAACTAATAAAACACCGTTCATGGATGATTTCCAGAGAAGGAATTTAGTTGCACTTGCAATGCAAAAGCCCCAAATATTAAAAATAAAGCGAGAAAATAATCCCGCTCCATTGTCTGTGAATTTAATTTTTAATGCACTATTCCGCCATTAAATTTCTAACTCGGAGCTCCCGAAGGAACGCTTCATAATTCTCTTCCGTTTTATTGGCGGCATTGTTTAAGCTTTCCCAAATTCCCCGCACAAATGCTCCATCCAATGATTTTTTCCTAATTTCTTCAACATCATCATCATCGATTGCCCTACCTTTGATGAAATTTTTCATGAGCATTTCTATCATTTTTCGTTTTTCCCCTTCTTCGCGACCTCTTCTTTCGAATGCCCGTGCCGTTGCTTCGCCACCAAAGATCCTCTCATATTCTTCCTGCAGCGCTTCATCAGTAATTCCTTTATGGTTTAATATCATTAAAGCTCCTTTCACTTCCTCACAACCAACACCCACCGGTACAACATATCGATGATTTTCTTCTTTATCTTTAGCCTCCTGTGCCCACCATTGCACACCCAACAATTTTAACCACTCTTTACCATTTTCGTTTAAGGATTGCGATTTCGACATAATCTGAACTGCATTACCTTCGTTTATTTTCCTAACGATGGATGGAAGGCTAATTAATTTCGACAAATCCTTAAGCATAATTGAACTGGATGGATCAACAAATGATATGCTACCAGTTTCCTGATCTTCTATGGCAGTAACCAGCATTGCATTTGCTACCGATGGGAATGTATGTTCATAATTTAAGAAAGCAATCACTTTCATGCTATCTTCTTCTACATTTAATTTTTTCTGTAAAGTTTTTCTATAGTTCAGAAAATCTCTTATTCTACCGGGCACATCTGCCCGTTGCATTTCTATGTCAAAATAGATAAAAAATACTTCCGACTGCCGCTGATTCTTTTTTTGAATGGTACATTTGCAAACAATGTCGCAACGTAATACTCTTAATGCTTGCCCAGCTCCTTTATCATTTTCCATTTTCAGCGATTCCGTATCGCACAGCTCCACTTTAATTATATGCTCACTGTCGGATTTTTTTTCAAACTCCGGATAAATAATACTATTCAATAAAGATTTTAAACGTCCTAGAGCATGTTCCTGATCTCCCCATTCACCAAGTCCATCGCTAGGCGTAAACAATGATTTAAACGTTAAATCATAGGTCGGATTGGCTATGAGCACGCATTCACCTGAAACATAACTCACCTCTTCTCCTTTAATTTCGAAATCACATTGCCCATTTTTTGGGTTATCTTCATCGACTTGAAGATTTCGATAGGGTCCCCTAGCCCTCAGAAAAAGCGA
>JAIRZB010000004.1 GCA_031267435.1 Puniceicoccales bacterium
GGTACCACGGGCATTTGCCCGTGGTACCGGCCGACCGGGGGGCCTTGCCCCGCCCGGCGCGAAGCGCCGGGCGGGCAACTAAGTTGACCCTGCGGCCAAACCATGCGAAATTTTTCGCATGGCTTGGCCGCATACCGAGGTCAAGGAGTCCGTGACTCCTTGCGGGGTATGGGGCAGAGCCCCATGGCAAACCTACTAGCGGGAGTCCAGAGGGCGGAGCCCTCTGGGAGAAGCTCCACAAATTTTTTGACAAAGCTAGAAAAACTTTAGATTTTACGGAACAGTGTTATTACTAGAAGCAGCGGAGCGATTTTTCATATTTTTGAAATCAGAAAGAGCGGTAGCAAAGAATACGATTGACGCCTATGGAAGTGATGTGCAATTATTTTGTCTATTTTGTGGTGACGGCGACATTGAATCCGTGAGTCGTAGACAGGTAATTGCCTGGATAGAATTTTTATTAAAAAAAAACTATGAGCGTTCAAGTATGGCACGAAAGTTAGTGGTATTGAATACTTTTTTTTCATTTCTGGTTCGCGAAAAAATTGTTTCAGAAAATATAGTGAATGACATTTTTCTACCGAAACCGCAGCAAAAAATCCCCGATACTTTGTCATTCCATGAAATTGAAAAAATTTTACTTATTCCTAACCAAGACAAACCCGATGGCTTGAGAGACTATGCGATGATAGAATTGATGTATGGCAGTGGTTTACGGGTTTCTGAACTATGTTCATTGGAGTTCCAGGCGCTTGATTTCGAAAATAATTTTTTAAAAATTATGGGCAAAGGAAGTAAGGAACGAACCATTCCGATGGGAAATTATGCCAAGGAGGCCCTGCAACGTTACCTATTGCTCGCCCGCCCTCATTTTATAAAAAAAAATACAGGAAGCGCCCTATTTCTCAGCAATCGAGGAAAAGCAATTTCACGAAAAACCTTTTGGAAGCGATTAAAAAATTATTCCAAACTGACCGAAATAAAGAAAAACACGAAGCCCCATATGTTGCGCCACTCCTTTGCGACACACCTACTCGAGAATGGTACGGATCTGCGCATGATTCAGGAGATGCTTGGCCACGAAAATGTCTCGACGACGGAAATTTATACCCATGTGGATCAAAAACGAATGCGGGAACAGTACGAACAATTCCATCCCCGTTTTCGCTTCGATGGGGAGTAATTTAATTATAGAATATTCGTGATTTGGAAAGCAAAGACAATATGAATTGTTATGCTTACACATGCAAATAAAAAAATAAAGGACTTAGTCAAAAAAACAAGTCCTTTGCTGAATTATGAAATTACAAATTGAGCATTATTTTTTTAAATTAGGGCATATTTGGATTGCTAAGTACTCTTTACCTAGTACATAATGTATAGCTCCTTCAACATCCTGGACATTTGTGTAACTATCGTCGACAAATATGATATTGGTAAGTTTCCGACCAAGTATTTGCTCGTAAAAATTTACAAAATAAATTAAACACCATCCTTTAGCATTATTCGTACTTCCCCTGGTGCTGAAATGATTTGTAAAAAGGACCCCTTCGGAAAAAATAGGGGCAGAAAGGACTTCCATCCGCGAATTAGCTTTTTGATTTCTAATGAGGTGTACAGGATCAGTAGTTCTTCCCACTGGCACTGCAAAATGTTCCCATTCGTTCCCTTCTTTGTCAGAAAATGAGAAAACGAAATTATCTCGCTTAAAAATCGGTTCAGGTAAGTGCCCACCTCTATATTCTTCAGCGATACAGGGAAATATTTTTGGAAGATTTTGAAAGCTAGGATTATTTAAGTTAATCCCAATGTGTTTCAACCCTTCAATGCGTAGTCCTGCTGCTTCTGCTTGGACCAATCCCTTCGGTGATATTTTAGGAATAGCACTTGTTACGGTTAAATTGCCATTCACAACACCGAATTGATTATCAAACCAGTCTGATACAGATGTTAAAGCAATGACTGTTGCTCCACGTGTTTGTGCTTTTTTAATAACTTTTGGAAGATTTTCGCTGATGGGAACTGGTCCATTAGGATTTTGATCAGATTCAGGTTGAATGATAGTACCATCCACGTCAAACACAATAAGTGTGTTTTCGTTAATTTCCCCAGATAAAATACACTCATTTAATTTTGCATTAACTCCATCAGGATTTAATTGTATAAGGGCATCCATATTAGCGACGCCGAAAGTTAGAGCTCCCATTAGAACTCCCACGATTAATTTTGATGTATGATTCTTCATATCGTTTTATATTTTAATGATTGTTATATATATGTAAATAAATATTTGTTACAAATTTTATTTTTCGGATTAATCTGCGCATGATTCAGGAGATGCTTGGCCACGAAAATGTCTCGACGACGGAAATTTATACCCATGTGGATCAAAAACGAATGCGGGAACAGTACGAACAATTCCATCCCCGCTTTCGCTTAAATGTTGAATAATATGGCTATAATACTGCGTCCAACAGGGTCAGGATATTAATTCCGATACACGGCATGCCAATTTCTTCCATAGCTTCGACAACATTTTCAACGCAGGCCAAAGTGTCGTCAATGAATATAACTTTGGAAAATTCTCGGCCGACTTGTTTTTTACATTCGTCTAAAAATGATCGCAAAACATTCCCCTTTATATGTCCGTAGTAGTATTGGGTATAAAGATTGATGAAATTGCAAAAAATAATTCCATCGGAAAAAATAGGACTACAAACAACCTCGGAAAGACTATCATCGCTTTGTATAAAATGACGCTTCCGACTATTCGATGCAAAACCCGGCACAATTGTATCCAATTGAATGTGACGGTATTCTTTTTGATCATCTGCATCTAACCATGTCTCAAGGAACTCGCCATTTTGACTAACCGCTTCCAACAGTGTGTTCCGATGTTGTTCCATGTCGTAGTGAAATTGTATGGTCGTCAATTCCCTTGGGAGTTGTTGCCATTCGGAATTTGTAAAATTAATACCGATGTGCTTCAACCCGGCAATGCGAAGATCTTCAAAGGTCACCGATTTTTGGAAGGCTCCAGTCCTTTGCAAATAAATTGGATAAGTATTCCGATTTGCGACTTCGGGAATAGGTATTAGATCAAAAATACCTTTTTCAAATTTGAGTTCATTGTGGAACGGAGAAGCATTTGTCAGAGCGATATGCTTCACGTCGTGATCCTGTGTCCCGTGAATAATTTTGGGAAATTGCAAACAAACGGCACGTGCACCGAATAGCGAATAATCCGATCCCGCTTGAATCAATGTATCATCGACATCCCAGACGAAAAGTGTGTCTTTGTCCACAGTTTCATCGGCAATCAGTTCCTCTAATTTTTCCGCAACCTGTATCGGCGTCAATTGAATAATTGCCGATGAACTTTCATTTTTCATAGTCATAGCGCCCAAACAACATAATATTCGAAACAATGAAATCCTCACTCCCATGGATGCAGTCTAGGAAATTTTGCAAAAAATTCAATACATTTTCATAAAACATTTTTAGGTTCGCAGGCAATCTGAATTTTTTGACAACCTAATGATTTCAAAATATCGGTAACCTGTACGACAAAACCAAAGGGTACCCATTGGTCAATGCAGACCAGTAAAGTAATCTTCGAGGGATCTTTTTTATGGGACAAAAACTGCTCGATCGTAGCCAATAAATCTTCAATTTTTAGTATATGATTATCAAACATAATCATTTCGTTGGGCCCCAAATTGAGAACACCGGAAGTTGCCTGTAAATCAATATTTTTCGACTGAGGTAGGCCAATTTCAATGCCTGGAGAAAAAACGAAACGCGATCCCAGCAATGACAGACCAAAAATGAAAAGCAAAACAGAAATAACGGCACTGAATTCCAAGGATGTATCGGGTTTTTCAAGGGTTCGATGGGACTGAAATTCACGAAGGGCCATGGTTATTTCTTTGAAAAAATAATTTGTAGCGCTTCGTTGTAGGTCCACTCAAGCTGGTAAATCATCGCTTCCGCTTTGCCATAAAGAAAATTGTAAGCTAAATTAGCAAAAATACTGACCGCTAAACTGACCGTAATTAGCAGCATTGCCGCAGTGGTTTCCTCCGAAAAAATATTAGAACTCGTGTAGCTCAGCCCCGTATCCTGAAGACTTTTGAAAGCATTAAAAAAGGCTAGGACCACACCGATTAGTCCCAGCATGGGAGCAACTTTGGCAATCGTACGCAACGGAAATACACGCCGTTCACACCGAGGAATTTCCAAAAGTGCAACGGATTTCACATGTGCTTTAAGCTCGGTCGCCGGAATGGCACAGTCGAGCAATGCCGTCCGCATAATGTTTGCAACGGGAGAGTTATCCTGTTCGCAAAGATCGATCGCCTCAGAAGTTTTGTCGTTGGCATAAAGATTACGAATGCCATCCAAAAAAATAGCCGAATCAATATCGTAGCGCTTAAAAAATAACAGGCGTTCAATGGTAAGAATAATTCCAACACAGGCAAGCATAAATAACAACCCCATCAGGCCGTAACCAAGCGATAAAAATTTCCATGACAGAAACGACATTCCTTAAAACCAATGAATTGAATTTCCGAAGGAATACAAGCTCAAGCAATTAATGCTCAAGGACGATCATTTTAGTACAATTATTTTCAAGTATTAACATAGAATGATATGAAACTTCCCACATCATTTTTAAACATGTCATTTACCAATAATTAGCGAAACAACAAGGGCTAAAATATATCTGCCCCCATTGATTGGAATAAAAATGTAAAATTTTTCTTTCTGTTTTTGAAGCGTCTAAAAAAACAAGCCCTAGAAGAAAGCAATGGAATCGGATAATAACCGGCCATGAAAAATGGTGAAACGGAAAATAATCCCGCCATGAGATTAGCGAAGTACTCATTAGGAGTTATATAAATTGACACATTCCAGAACAAAAACTGCCAGAAATATGGACCATAGAACGAGGTAACGGAAATAACCGGTCCTAAGAAATGGGGTAACGGGAAGCAATCCTGCCATGAGATTGCCAAAGATACCACCGGCGATTCCCAAAACGGTGAAAAATAGCTGTGGTTTGATCATAGCGATGAACAATGGAATGAGGATCAGAATTTCTATCCATTGTTTCAAAATTTTCCGTCCATTGAAAATATCATGCAACGCACCATGCATGGCCATGGAAACGCCAAGGAGGGAAGTTATAATAGCGAAAAAGGAAAAACCTTGGCCGACATACAGGAAAAGATTGGCGTTAAAATGTTCCCTAAGCAGTACGAATACGGGGACTCCCAATCGGGCAGCTTTAGAAAGTTCATCGATGGAGAACAATCGAAAGCCAACGGTAAGGATAATAATATTAAAGACCAATGGAATAAGTGTTCCAACGAAAAGCGCCCGATTAATGCTCCGAGTCTTGTAATCGAGCTGTTGGCACACCATGGGAATGACCTGATGGTAGCCAAAGCTACACAGAATAAATGGTAAACTTCGGGGTAATTGGGACCAATCGGCGAAATGAAAAAGCGACGCATGGGATGGTTTTAAGCTAGCCGTAACGAGCAAAATAAAGCAAATGACCAATCCAACTGTGAGAATTGTATTTAATTTATAGAGTAATTTGAAATTTTGGCGTAGGCAATAGAAAACAAGAATACCGATGGCGATAACCACCAGAAGATTACGGAAAATACCTTGAAGACCGCTCCAGTAAGCGACGAGGAGGCAAAACGCAAGTGAAAAATAGCTTACATTAAAGAGTATGGCACCCGGTTTACCGAGATATTTAAGGAAGAGTGCTGGTAGATCCCGTTGCCGTTCCCGGATAAAGAGTCGGGCAAGTAGAATACCGGACGCAAGCATACAAATATAAATACCTAGCATCCCCACCACGGCGGGTAAATAACCGGAATGGCGCAGGGAAACTGGCAAACCCAATTCACTTGCACCGATTGTTATTCCTGCCACCAAGAAGATAGCATTCCAAAGCGGATATGATTTACGATAGGACTGATTCATTGGATAATACTTTCCCATTAGAGGAACAACCTCCTGGTATCGTCAATGAATCAAAAGAAACACCAACGATTTCCATTGTACCGATTGGACGGGAAGTTCAGTGGCAGTGCATTGGCGAATTCTCGCCAACTTTCCATGCAGACTGAACCGCCATTTATATTTTTAAATTATGCTTGCCGCTGTCAATCTACTTCCAAATGAAATTGACGCGCTGTCAAAAGAAAAACAGATTCAGGGATGGGATAGCATGAAAAAAAATGTAGTTCTGGGTTTACAGGACTATAACCCAAAATAATTCTTACGAATTGTGATCGGTGATCTTTTTTAAGGAAATAGCCTTTTTTTATATCGCTGCTACCCCAACCGATGTCTTGCGGTAATTTCGCATAGAAGCAGAGCTTTATAGCGCTTTTTCCCTGTTTAGCTTCAATAAACTTAACAAAAGGAAAACAAGATCCCACAAACATATAAAGTAGTGCTTCTTGCTTGATACATACTACGCTTGACGAATCTTCTAAATTTTGGAATGCACGTTTCGCTTTATCGCTGACAAGCCATCTATTAAACGATTCGAGTTGTTGTTGCGCTTTAGGACTGAGCAACCCATGTATGGCCCCTAAATCAAACTGACCTTCACACGCTTGATCTCTGCCTTCAAGCATAGCTTCTGTGGGCACATGTTTTGAAGCTGCATGCCTCATTCCCATTTTACCTAGATGTTCTTCATTACAAATTCTGCAAGTTACGAATTTTGAAAAACCCATGATTATTGTAGCTTTAAAATCCGCACCAATGAATGGCTGCGACAAGGATCCGCCTACCATAGGTATCGAGCCCCTACGAAGAGGCAGAAGCAATTCCGGCCTCAAACAAAACTCTTTATGTGCGAAACCAAGAAACAGTTTCAATGTTTCCAATCTCGTATCACTAAGATTCCCATAACCCAGTGATTGAAATTGAACCTTGATCACGGGATAATCAACAGGCGCCTCAGCCTCAAAACCATCGAACGGCGGCGGCGGCAGATCAAAAATAACAGGCGTCGCAGAACGAGGCGGGAGAGGTTCGAGCTTGCTTCTACCCCAATCAGCCAGCGTTGCTCCAGCATCATGCACCGTAACACAAGACAGGTGAGGTTTGGGCTTGTCTTGAGTCCGACCACCCGGATTTAGCCCAGCAACAGGCGTCGCAGAACGAGGCGGTCCCCTCCTAGTAACATGCGCACTCAAATGAGGCGGGGGAGGTTGGGACTTGCCTCGAAACCAACCACCCGGATTTGGACTAGAAAATGAAGTGCTGCAAAATGAAAAGCAACACAGGTATGATAGTGAAATTTTATGTATTTTAACCATGCTTTCTTTTCTCTCACATCAATCCCTTGAAGTCAAATATTTTTTTTGAAAATTTTTCAGAACAGATTTTTATTAGAAAATAATTGACAGTGACGACGATGCCCCTAGAAGGATTTGCATGCTATGGCGAGATAGCTCAGTCGGTAGAGCAGAGGACTGAAAATCCTTGTGTCGGCGGTTCGATTCCGCCTCTCGCCACCATGGTATGTAAATCGATATTTTAATCAATTTACGTTTTTATCGC
>JAIRZB010000029.1 GCA_031267435.1 Puniceicoccales bacterium
CAACTAAGTTGACCCTGCGGCCATACCATGCGAAAATTTCGCATGGTATGGCCGCATATCGAAGTCAAGGAGTCCGGCGACTCCTTGCGGGAGTCCAGAGGGCGGAGCCCTCTGGCTAAACCCCCTAAGGGCTGCGCGCCCTTAGAATCCCCGCCAGGGGATCCATCCCCTGGACCTGGATACGGCGCCGGTACCACGGGCATTTGCCCGGGGTGCCGGCCGACCATGGGACCCTAAGGCCCCGCCCACGGGCTTCGGCGCCGGGCGGGGCAACTAAGTCGACCCTGCGGCCATACCATGCGAAATTTCGCATGGTTTGGCCGCATATCGAGGTCAAGGAGTCCGTGACTCCTTGCGGGGTATGGGGCAGAGCCCCATGGCAAGTCTCCTTGCGGGAGGCTAGAGGGCGGAGCGGCGAAGATCAGGAAATAGCACGCCAAGCCAACCTTTCACTTCAGCTCTGAATTAGTATCAAAATCAACTATTTTAAAATTTTCGACGTGAAATACGGGATCCGCTCGAAAAATTAATTTAATCTGAAGCTCGGCTTCAATCTCAAGCAGCTGCGACTCATAGTTATTGCGCAAATATTCGAGCGCACTGGGATGCAAATAAACCCGTATTTTGTTCAAATAATTGCCATATTTTTTCACGACACTGACCAACTTTCTATAAATTTCGATGCTAACTGTACGCGCCGACTTCACAAAACTGCGTCCATTGCAGTAGTGACAAGTTGCCCGCATATCGCGGACCGTGCTTTGAGAGTGCCGTTGACGCGAAATTTGCATCAATCCAAAGGCTGATAGCGGTAAAATTTGTGTTCGCTCCGCATCATTTTTCAGCAAATCGCACATCAAATCATAGAGTTTGCGCCGGTCCCGTGGATTTTTCATATCGATGAAATCGACAATGATTAGACCACCCAAATTGCGCAATTTGATCTGGCGATCGATTTCCCTAGCCGCCTCGACATTGACCTGATAGAGAAAGTTTTTGCCCCGATCTTCCGTATCATCACGATTGCGGTGGCTACCCGTATTGACATCAATCGCCGTAAATGCCTCCACCTCGTCAATTATAATTTCACCACCGGATGGCAAAGATACATGGCGCATAAATGTTTGATCAATTTGACGATCTACGTTAAATCGTTCAAAAACAGGAATCACATCTCCATAATACTGAATCTTCGACCTCGAACGCTTCGAAATTTTTTCAACCAATTCCAATATCCGTTCGTAGGTTTCCCTATCGTCGACGATGACCCGATCAATCTCCTCCGTTAGAAAATCCCGTACCGATGACTCAATTAAATCCGGTTCCTGGTATAGGATGGTTACCCTACCCCTATTTTTGTCTTGTCGATCTAAAATTGCCTGCCATTCCTGGAGCAACATATGTAAATCGCGAACAAAGTAGCGAATCTTCTTTCCCTGGCCAGCCGTACGAACGATAATACCCATGCCTTCCGGGATTGTTAATTTTTCGAGAATTTTTCTCAATCGTTGGCGTTCTTTTTTGTCCTCAATCTTTTTGGATACGCCACACTCTCCCGCGTAAGGCATGAGAACAATGAATCGCCCCGGCAGCGCAATATTGGTTGTGATACGAGGCCCTTTAGTCCCAATCTGATCCTTAATGACCTGGACCATGATCGCCGCTCCGACGGGATAAATGCTTGGAATTTTATCGGCCGTCAACGGTTTAGCCTTCGCAGAACGGGTATTGCGTACCACCTCGATACCCGAATCCATCGCCGCTGGCAAGGCATCCCAGTAATGCAAAAAGGCATTCTTTTCCATGCCCACATCCACAAAGGCTGCCTTCAATCCACCCTCAAAATTTTGAATTTTCCCGTTGAAAATGGCACCTACCATATTTCCACGATCGTTGTATTCCACCGTAAATTCCTTCAATAATCCGTCTTCTAAAAGAGCTACTCGACGCTCCAAGGGATTAGCACTGATCACAATTTCTCGAAACACTTTCGTTCCCACGGTTAATTTTTTTAGGATACGCTGCAAAAGCGGCCGGTCTTTTTCCCGTTCCTTCGATAATTTTTTGAGTGCCAATTTATCGGGCATCTCTCCGGACTCTTCTATGGGAATTTCCTTCAACGATTCTAAAATTCCTTCTTCTTCTTTTCTAAAATTATCCATAACTAATACTCACTTCTAAAACGGTATATGCTTTGTACAATTCCCTGTAATAGGCAGCATATCACCATGAATGATCCACCATAGCTAATAAACGGCAGTGGGATACCCGTAATAGGCATAATTCCGAGGGTCATTCCCACATTGACGCAGACGTGGATAAGCAGTAATACACTAATTCCAACTGCCAATAATAGCCCAAAGCAATCCCGCGCCAGACACGCAATACGCAATCCATTTGCCATCATTATCGCATAAATCAGTAATACACACATACTCCCGATGAATCCATATTCTTCCGCGATAACCGAAAAAATAAAATCATTCGTCGCTACGGATTGAGGCAAATAACCTAATTTTGCCTGAGTTCCGTTCCCCTGACCTTTTCCCGTCATCCCCCCGGAACCTACCGCAATTAGCGATTGCCTCAAATTCCAACTGATACCAACCCCCTGTGGATCGACAATATCAGGTGCTACAAACGAAATAATTCGATTTCTCTGGTAGTCTTTAAGAGGTAATAAAGAAATTTTTTCAAATTGTCCAATGGAAGTTTGCGGATTAAGCTGATGATGATCCAAAAATAAATGGTAGGCATAGGCATCCCAGGCCACAAAACTTCCTAAAAATAGTAGCACCGATAGAATGCTAATAAAAAATTTATTGGGTACTTCGGAAACGAAGAGTAATGCGAAAGCAATGGGCAGAAATGGTAATGAAGACCCCAAATCGGGCTGTAGCACAACGAGAATCACAGGCATACCGAAAACCAAAAGTACGCTACCAATAGCCTGAAACGAATCCCTAAGTTTTCCGATTTTTGAGCGAGCAAGGATACTAGCACCCATAACGAGCGTCCCTAATTTTGCGATTTCCGAAGGTTGGACCACGATGCTTCCTACCCTTAGCCAACGGGTCGCACCAAAACGCCGCCATCCGATGGGCGTAAAAATGAGTAGGAGCAGCACAATACTAAAAAAATAAATCCAATGACCATTTTTTAGAAATATTCTATAGTCCGCAAACGCCGTTCCGAAATAGAGCAACATGCCCAATACTGCCCAAATAATCTGGCTTTTCCACTGAGTGTCCATGTGGTAATTTTGCGCCGAACGAATGGACAGAACGCCGACGGTGATCAATAGGAACATGCAAATCGGTGTAATCAGGTCAAAGCCAATTCCATTTTTTTTCTCAAAAAACGACGCAATCCATGCGATAATCCTGCGCCTAATCCCAAATACAACTCTTACGGCCACGATAGCATCCTATCAGTCGCATTCAAAAAAGAACTAGCGACAAAGCATCGAAAGATCACCACGAATGGAACGCTCCCAAACATAGTCTCCAACAGCAATCCTTAGGCCAGCGATCAATGCCATATTTTCTGTCGTTTCGAGCTTTAATTTGCGCTGCATATGCCGTTCCACAGAATTTTGAATTTGGACAAAATCGTATTCACCGGCATATTCAACATTGAGTCGAAACTGGCGATATTCGTTTTCCAAAAAATAGAGATACTTTCGCTGCAATGGGCGACGCACGGTCTCCGCAAATTCCGCAATCAATTGGGCAACAACTCGCACGCGGGACAAATCAATTTCCGCCTCCTCAAAAGAAAGTTGCGCCAATCTTTTTGCCAAAGTAATGACTTTTTTTTAGATAACATCCCTACAATCGTAACACAGCTCTATCCAAATAACGCGTTCGCTCCTCGGATGAAAGCTCCCGAGCCAGGACCTTCGCCGCCACATCCGCAACCAATATCTTCACTTCGCCCTTGAGGTCGGCCATCATTTTGGCTTTTTCATCGGCAATATTTTGCTTTGCCGAAGTGATCATATTCTGCGTGAGCTGTTCAATTTCTTTCTTTTGTTTGTCAGCGTAATCTTTAGCCTGCCGTTTCGCATCTTCAATAATTTGCCGTGCCTCTTCTCTAGCCTGTGCCAATTGCTCCCGCACCGTTGCATCGGATTGGGCCAATTGATCTCGCATCTCCTCCGCATAGCGCAGTCCACTCTCAATTTTTGCTCGCCGTTCCTCCATCGTTTTCAAAATGGGCTTAAAGGCAAGATAGTAGAGTATTCCAATAACACAGAGAAAGTTCAGCGACTGGATAAGTAAAAGCTGCCAATGCACACCAAAGTTTTCTAAAACATCGGCCAATGCATCCATTACCGCTCCCACAAAAACTGTTTCTATTCCGAACACGATTTCAAATTATTTGGCAAAAAATAACGCATAGAAAGCAATCGCTTCCGCCAGCGCCATTCCTACTATGGACTGTACAAGGATCTTTCCCGAAGCACCCGGATTCCGAGAAAGACCTTCTACGGCCTTCGAACCGATCATTCCTACGCCCAGTGCTGCAAAAGTGCAACCCATTGCGCCAACTAAACCCGTATTTGTAATTTCTGCAATAAAACTTAGCATAATTCATCTCCTTAAAATTTGGATTAACTTTTTCCAATAACTTTTTCCTCCTCCTCGCCGTGGTTACAGATTAAACCGATGTACACCGCAACGAGTAGTGTAAAAACAAAAGCCTGAACCAGGCTAACTAAAAATTCTAAAAAATAAAAAGGTAATGGCAAAAAATAACCCAATTTACTCATTACTCCGTTGACTCCTATCGCAAGCCGCGGCGAATAGGAAACCAACATGGCATAAAAATCCGTATTCACTAAGCCACCCGACGTCAGAAACTCGCTCATCTCATACATGTTATGCAAGAGATTTTCCCCGCCAAAAACGTTGCCAAATAGGCGAAAGGAAAGAGAAATAATGCGAAATAAAATCGATAGACACTCCACTAAGCCAACGCCGAAAAAGATAAGAAATAACATTCCGTAAACCACAGCACTAATCTCACTTTTATCGGCCTTATTGCCAAAAACGTGTTGATAAAGGCCACCCAATCCCACGCTTTTTATGCAATAATAAATCCACACCAGCATTGCAATCACCGCCAGGGCCAACGTCGCATTCAAATCCGCATTCATGGGGCGAAAAATACCGCGCAGGTGTTCTCCATGCTTCAATCCAATGGAACCAATCCCCGGAAATAGGCCGCTCAAATTCTGAATCAAAACAAAAACAAAATAGCCCATCAGTAGGGGCAAAATCTTAGGGAACAGGTGATGCCCTACAATCGGCTCAAAAATGCTGCCAACACCCTCGATAATACCTTCGATACAGGCCTGCCCCGGGTATGGAACAATCCCCACTCCTCTGCGCACAATAAAACGTACGACAAGCACAATAGCCATGGAAATTAGCACACTAGTCAGCAAAGAATTGGTCAAATAGCAGAGAATACCGTCCACCGAAAAAATTGATTCTGCCTTTGCGGGTACACCCGCTCCTCCAGCAAATATATACCCATTGCCGAAAAAACAAATCAATAATAAGCTTAACTTTTTAACTTTCACCATTAGAGACCATGTATAGTATATTGATAAGGCTTCATTATGTCAAAACAAAATCAAATAAAAATCAATATGGGAATTATTCGAAATAATCCTAAAAACAAAAGCAAATAATTTTATCACGTTCAACAAAATTTGTGAAAGCACAAGACCCTTGCGAAAAAGTTACAAAAAACACAAGAAATGCACAATTTCGTATGTTTTTATTTACTTTTTATTTTTTTTCGATAGAACCGGCTACAGCGTGATGGAGAGGTTGAAAAGTAAAAATTTTTCGATCCAGAATGAAAAATCTTCTGGCAGTGTCATCGTATTAGTATTAATCCTATGCGCTTTTTGCACGGTCATTGCAACCTTATTTTTACGCAACGCTTTGGATGAAATCAAATATCGCAAGCAAATGCAAATTTCAACCATAGCAAAAATCGAAGCCTATTCCTTTTTGAATCTCATTTTATCATTTCTAAGCAATTACAAAAAAACAGATAACGTCTCTTCGGTTTCGGATTCCAATAATAGAGGCGTAAAAAAAGAACCCAATAAGCTGATTTTTGATGAAGAAATTGTCGGAACATTATCGGCTCCATCGTTTTATAATCCTTCCAACCTCTCGGGGCCATCGATGTCCGATCTAATATCAATGTATATTGCCAAAAATATTCCCAAAGAATTAGCAAGCACCGATGGCAATTGGCCAAATAATTTTGCCGGTGTTACCCTTGATGCAACCGCAACCCATGCACGGCTAAAACACGGGGATTTGACGATTGAAATTACCTTTGAAGATCTAAATGCTAAAATTCCATTGTGCAAGGAATTTGATGATTCGGCACCGGGCTTGATCAAGGCTGCCCTTGCAGCATGTGGTGTACCCGAATCCTCTATTAGTAAAATCAATGAATTTTTGGGCATAACTGAAAAATTATCCAAAAATGATCCTAAATATATTTTTAATTGGACAACCTTTGAAAAAATAGGAAATACTACGGATAGCAACGTACTCCAAAAAGTGAAAACCATATTTACACTCGAACCATCCATCGCCGGTAAATCCAATAAGCCAATCGCTGCAGCGAAAGACATTGCGACCGATAAAAACACAACAGCACCCAACACTAAGCCCGAGGCAAAAAAACCACCAATGCCTCAAAAGAGCACCAATTCTAATTTAAAAATCAATCTCCTGACAGCCTGCAATGAGCTACGCAATCAAATTAATTCCTGGGCCCAAGGTGGGAATATAATTTCCAGGGCCGGAATAACGCTCAGTAATAATCGGAAAAAGGAGGATATTGAAAAATTTATCAATGATCATTCCATTAATATAAGTGGTGGCGATAGGAAACAATTTAGTAATTTTTGCTCAGCAGAAACCCTATTCTTTTCACTTAAAATTTGCGTAAACGATGGTACGGGAAGCTCTTTTTCGCTTATTTGTTTTTGTGAAGTTAGTTCGTCCATCGCAACTAACATCGCCGCTGGCAATAGCCAATCCAATACCAAACGGCATTTACCCTTTAATATTGTAAAAATTGAGGAAATTTAATTATGGGAAAATTAACTGAAAGTTTTTCGAATTGGAAGGAAGAGCGGGAGATTGCTCAATCCGAACGCGTTTGCATCGTCCCTTCTGAAGTGTGTTTCATGAATAATTGTCCCTTACCCGAAGGTAAATTAAACAATGAGACCATCGAAAACGTTGCTCTACTTTCACTTGAATCATCAAGTCCTTTTCCCCCCAATGATATGTTTTGGGGGTATATGATCGACAAGTCAGCAGCAATAATTCGTATCTTTTCTGCCCTAAAAGTCCGCGTGAAAGCCACTGATACAACCGCTGACTCCGCCGCATATGTTCTTCCTTCTTTTTTGATCCCCGTGTTGAATTATTCAATCCATAAAGCTATTCTGAAACATAATGATTCAACCAAATTGTATGAAAAAACCGCCAATGGTGAAATGATCATTACCAATGAAATTCCACCCGATCCCAATATCCCAATTTTTGACTTAGAAAGCATTCAAGCGGTTCCCGAATTCGGAATTACAATTCACTATGCCTATCAAGAGAATGCTTCGGCAAATTCCATTCATAAGGTTATTAGTTTGCCTTTCCAGGACAGTCGGCTCATGGCTGCGAATATGCAAAATGCAGATTTAAAAAAATTTAATAAACAAAACAAAACCACAACCAATATTTCACTGACCGTCACCGCAGTAATGACCTTGGTTATCATTTCTGCGCTTGTTGGATTTTTTATATTTGGCCATATGTTCCGCAAAGAAAAACAATTCGGCAAGACGCTTTCCAAAAAGGATGAGCAGGTGAAGCAAATCCAGCAAAAGGATGAGCGTGCCCACGAATTAGATTTATTTTCCAATCGGCAACATGCCTATTTCCGTGGCCTGGATCAGATCAATGCCCTTCGTCCCGACTCCATAACATTTAAATCTTTATATGCTTCGGAAGGAGAAAATTTTGAAATCAAGTGTGCCGCTAAAAGTCTTGAAGATGTCGAAAAATTTAAAAAAGTCCTTGAAGAGTCTCTACTTTTTAAGGTTGTAAGAGTTGAAGATAAAAGTATACAAGACAATCAGATTATAAACTTTTCATTATTCCTAACATTTAGAAAATTATGAAGAAGATTTCGAGATTAAAATCATTTTTTTTCCTGCTACGCAAGCAGGAGTGTAAAGTAATTGCTACATTTTTTACTCTAATTGCCCTTAGTACGGCTTGGGGATGTTTTAAAGAGTGGAAAATCTATAACACTCAAAAGAATCAAAATGAAGAAAAACAAAAAGAACAGAACGCTTGGTTGAGCCGAGAACAGGAAATTAATGAACGCTTTCGCAATATTATCGACGATATGCTACGCCGCGATAAAATAGATCAACCGAAACTAATGACATTGGTCAAGAATGCGGCCCAGAAGCTTTCGCTAAAGTACAACATCGGTATGCCGGAAGCACAAAGTGCGAAGTTTTTCGCATTTAACAAGATTTCCATCGATTTGAAGGATGTTTATTTTACGGATATTCTAAATTTTGATGCTGCCGTCGAATTAAAAAACTCTAACCTTTGTATCGATAATATGGAACTGACCATGAATGGCAAAACATTATCCGCAAAGATAGGGATTTCTGCCCTTGATATTAAAGCAGATAATGATGCTGAACGCGTTGTTGCTCAAATCTTGAATTCGCACAACCTAAGTGAAAAAATCATTATGTGGAATGATCGTAAAAATTTAATGGAATAGGATGGTTATGAAAAAAGGAAAATATTTAGTTTTAGGGTTGTTCCCGATCGCAATATCTGCATTTTTTTTGAAAGGTAATGCTGTAAAAGCAGGCGCTTTACTCCCAAATGTCCCCCTTGACGATTTTGGCGATGTCGACGATTTTAGTAGCGCACTTGTGGATCAGGATTTTTTGAAAGGTAACACTGTAAAAGCCGGCACTTCACTCCCAAATGTCCCCCCTGACAATTTTGGCGATGTCGACGATTTTAGTAGCGCACTTGTGGATCAGGATAATGGAGCACTTCTCGATAGTGATATTGTTGAACAGTTAGTATTAGCCAATGCCGAGACCCGCGAGGTTATCGGAATTCTTGAAAGATTAACGGGGCGCACGGCAATAATGGAACAAAAGTTGCCGAATAATAAAATCTCCATCGATATCCATGATCCGATCTCGCGCATGGAAGCAATTTCTGCGGTTGAAAGTGCTCTCATGTTAAATGGTGTTGCCGTCGTCGATATGGGTGAAAAATTTATTAAATTGGTTTCATTGAAATCATCGATTACGCAATCCCCCGATATCATCGACCAGTCTTTACTGTCTTTTGAGCCCAGTCAAAGAGTCTGTTCAAAACTTTTCAGACTCCGTTACCTCGATGCGGGGGAATTTCAAAAAATTATTAAACCGATTTTGACACCGAGCACTTCTAATATCGTTCACTTTATGTCATCGAATGCTCTGTTCATTACCGATACCATGTCCAATTTGCAAAATGTAGAAAATTTACTCCAGCGAATGGATACACCGATTCAAATGATCGAATCAATTAATTTCATTCCTCTAAATAATGTTAAAGCCTCCGCTGTGGTCAAAAAATTTGATCAACTTAAACGCGGTGCTTTGAAAAAATATCTTTCGGCAATGACCATCGATTGCGATGATAGCAGTAATCAGCTGATCGTTATTACGCCACCAGACAATTTTGAAATCATTCAAAATATCGCCAAACAACTAGACAATAAATGCGAATTACTGCTTAAATCCGAAGTCATTCGCATCAAACATGGCGATGCAAAAAAAATTGCCGATGTTGTTTCTGGAATCATAAAAGAGCAGCGTAGCCGCATTGAGAAAGAAAATAAAATGGCCTTTGAACGCCAGCAGGCTCAAATGACGGCCCAAGGAAATTTAGCTAATGCGCTGGCTCAAGCGGCGAGTGGAGCGCGCAGTAATCAACAAATTAGCAATACTTATAGTGATTTCATTTCTTCGCAGCAGGTTCCTGGTGGATCGGAAGGCGAGCAATCGGCTCAGTTTTCCGCAAATTTGACTTTAGCTTCGGACGAAAGAAGTAATTCTATTATCATCTATGGAACATCTTCTGACTTGGCTCAGGTCAAGCATTTAATTGCAAAATTAGACATACTCCTTGATCAGGTACGTATCGAAGTTATTGTCGCTCAAGTTAGACTCAGTGAAGGTCAACAAAGTGGAATCGACGCGTTCAATCTTGCTTTCAACCAAACTGCGGATACCACAGTTGGGAAGGATTCGGGAATAAAAATAAAACAAGGTTCCCATGAACTTGCATTTGAAGCTGGCCTTAAAAATGGTTCATCGTTTAACGGAACGCTCAAGAATTTTGCTCTCAATAGCATTTTCAAGCAAGCCAAAACGGATTCCAACATTAAGATTCTTTCAACGCCAAGTGTGGTGACAACCCATAATCGAAAAGCCCAATTTAAAATCGGAGAGGAGCGACCATTCACCGATTCGAGCACCAAAGGCGATTCCGTCGACTCGAAAGAAAGGGTTAGTATTACTTACAAACACGTCGGCTTGGAACTGGTCGTAACACCGCTCATAGGTAGTAATGGTATCATTCAAATGGAAATTGAGCAAAAAGTTTCGAAGTATGACACCGATGTTGCCGTTGGCAATGTTACCGCACCGGTCATTTCCGATAAACAGGTCAATTCTTTCGTAAGCGTTGCCAATGGAGACGTCGTTGTGCTTGCCGGATTTAAAGAAAAACAGAGCAACAAAAATGGCGGAAGAATGTTTTTACTTAGCGATTTGCCAATAATTGGTGATTTGTTTTTCTCTTCCAAAGATCGCAAAGAAGAAACTACGGAGTTAATTATTTTCATTAAACCAACAATTATCCTTCATCCACAAGATGAGGCAGCCTATCTCGATAAACGCCTGGAAATCACAAACTTCAAAAAAGATATCGAGCAGTATAAGTCGAGTGGGACTTTCCCAGCACCGGAACCTTTTCCGAAAGATACGCTTTTCGGATTAAACGGTCAGGAAATGAAGCGAAAGTTACGGCAAAAAAAGTTGGAAGAACAGGAGGCACTATTAGCTAAAAAACAAGATCTTTTAGATAATCTTCCAACGGAAACGGAAAAGTATCATGCCACCGACGAAGAACAAATAACGCAGGAAGAACCCGAGGTAGCTATCGAAAATGAATCGGCAGATACCCATTCCTCCACGGAAACGAAATATGGCTCCAGGCGTCAACGGCGCCGTACCGCCGCCGAAGCCAGGGCAACGCAGGACGAGGTAGCTATCGAAAATGAATCGGCAGATACCCATTCCTCCACGGAAACGAAATGGTATGGCTCCAGGCGTCAACGGCGCCGTGCCGCCGCCGAAGCCAAAGCGATGGAGAAAGTTTCGAGTGAAGTGGATATCGAAAGCAATCAGTTGGAATCTTCTGAAATGCGCATTTTATCCGAAGAAAAACCCGTTGATAGACGTGCGCGCAGGAAACGCTAATAGAAAGGGAAAACACCATGAAAAACCTAATTCAAAAATTTTTCTTCGGTGCGGCTTTGATGGGACAGTGTTCCGTTTACAGCGAATTTGAGTCGCTAAAGAAACGGTCTCCCTTCGGGGATGCAGCTCCTCTACCCATTGTAAAACCACAACCAAAGGTAGCCGAGCCTATTAAGCCGCCTCCATTGCCGCCACCTCCGCCTCAGCCAAAAAAACCTGATTTAAAGATAGAATTTTCGGCTTATCTGAAATGTGGAAAGAATGAGTTCTTTGCTATTTCCGATAAGACTTCGAAGGATCCGGTCTCACAGGTCCTGGGAATCCATACACGCTCTCCCCTCGGCTATGAAGCAGCAAATTATAATGACGGCATACAAGAACTTGAGGTTAAAATAGATGGCCATAGCTATCTTTGTTTACTGGGTGCAACGGATAAGAAAACAAATACAGGAACTAACCTCACAACTAATAATATGAATAATACAAATACATCGCCATACGGCTCATCCGGCAACTATAATTACGATCCATCATTTGCCTATGACGATTTCGATTGGGATGGGTTAGATGATGAGTTTGACTTCGATTGGTGGAACGATTTAGGCGAAAATAATTTATAGAACAGCTCATTGAGAACGTATTCTTTAACTTTAACTTGAGACGATATGGAAAATTTAGATAAAGTACTTGCGACGGTTGATCCTGCTTTGCCCATAGAAATCGCCAACAGTCCAATTGATAAAAAAATCGAAATTCTCGCCGAAAAATTAACACAGACTCCGCTTGATGCCTATGAATGGCTATCCAGTATGTGTGGTTTACCTTTTGCGAAAAAATTTACGGTATCCAAAGAAATTACAAAAATTCTTCCGGAAAAATTACTCCTGGAATATGCATGTTTACCCATCAACTTGGAAGACGGTCGACAGGGATTAATTTTTGGCTGGGTTCCCGATGCAACGATGAAAAAATGGATCAAAGCAACCTCAAGTGCCGACTTTGTTTACTGCCTAGGTCCCATCCAAGAAATTCGTAAATTTATTAATGAACGATTCGGTGTTGGAGCCGGTAGTTTCACGGATACTGGAAGTAACGAAGGACTCATCGCCAAAATCGAAACGGTGCAGGAGGATGAGGATGCAGTTGTCATTAAGTTTGTTAACGAACTGATTAAGCAAGCCCTCGCCGATCGCGCAACGGATATTCACTTCGAACCTCAAAAAAATTCGCTACAAATCCGTTACCGCATCGATGGCGCACTGGTTCCCGTCAGTTTGCCACCTAATCTCGTCCTTTACCAAGCGGCAATCATTTCCCGTCTAAAAATCATGGCCAAACTCAATATCTCGGAAAAACGTCGACCCCAGGACGGTCGCATCGCCTTTCGCTCAGGGGATACCGCCATCGATATCCGCGTATCCACCTTGCCCATTTCCTACGGCGAAAGTATCAGCCTACGACTTTTGAATTTGAGTGAAGCTCCAGTCGAACTAGACGGTATGGGTCTCGGCCAAAAACAATTGGACCAGATCGTCAATGCGATCTCTAGGCCCCATGGTATCGTCCTCGTTACCGGCCCAACCGGATCCGGTAAATCAACCATGCTCAATGCTTGTATCCATAAAATTCGTAACCCGGAAATCCGTATTATTACCGTTGAAGACCCCGTAGAATATGAAATTGCAGGTATCAATCAATGCCAGGTCCAATCGGATATCGGAATGACCTTTGCTAGCGCATTGCGCTCCATTTTACGCCAAGATCCCGATGTAATTATGATCGGTGAAATCCGCGACGCGGAAACGGCCGATATCGCTATCCGCGCCTCCATTACCGGCCATATGGTCCTCAGTACTTTACATACCAACGATTCGGCAGGAGCCGTATCTCGCCTCTGTGATATGGGCTTAGAACCTTTCCTCCTCGCATCGTCGCTACAACTGGTTCTCGCCCAACGTTTGGTAAGAAAAATTTGTCTGCATTGTGCAAAAAAAGCAAACTATACTCCAGATGAATTGGAGTACGCATTGCGTGCTTTGCGCGTTGATCCTACCCAAGAGTTAGCTCATATCGATAAGATGATGGTCGGTACCGGTTGCGATAGGTGTAAAAATGGGTACAAAGGAAGGATTGCTGTCCATGAAGTGCTGGTTATTAGCGATAAAATCCAGCAAGCAATCATCAAAAATGCTCCCGCCAGGGAAATCCGAACCATAGCACTCGGGGAAGGAATGCAGACATTACAGGCCTGTGCCTGGGAACACGTAAAACAAGGCAGAACAACCCTCGACGAAATTATGCAATTCGCCGATAAAAATAACATGGAGGAAGGCTAGGAGCTGCGCGCCCTTAGTCCCTTCCGCCGGGGGATGCATCACTTTGAATTCGTGGCGATCAACAAGTTTTTTTCAATCAAAAATCTTTATGCAACGCACAGGACCTCCTTCGGCATAGGAGCCAAAGGATCTCCTTAAAACAGCCATGCAATTCACAGAAACCTTCCCAACCCTTATTCGCTAAAAGGAGTGTCACTGACCTTCGCCCACATTCCATTATTTAACTTGAAGCACAGTTGTCCTCTGCCTGTAAATCCCCTGACCCAAGTTTTAGAATGGCAAATGATTGCTCCATTTCGTAGTACCGGTTCACGAAAATCATCAGGATAACATACATATTCTCTACCTAATTTCCACAACTTAAAGCCAGGGAATTCTTGCCTAGCAAGTTCGTCAATATTGGTCTGACTGTTAAACAAAACAATTACCGTCCCTTCACCTGTCAATTGACCTAAAATCTGCCTTAAATACACACCTGCTACGCAATAATTATTAGGACATAAAACTTTCAGGACCTCTCCGCTAGGAAGTCTTACGCTTGCATATTTTATCCCTCTTATATCTGTCTCGGTAAGCGTGCTTTCTTCCGATGTACTAGACCCTTGTATGCTAGATACAGCTAATAAACCCGCCGCAATCAAGGCACAACCAACTTTTTTATTTAGGTTTTTCTTTACCATGCCTAGGATAAGATCATGGAAACGATGGCCTGTCAAGTTTTTTTTGCGGAAATTTTTTTTATTCCCACGTGTACTAGAAAAATACTGACCGTTTGCGTTGTTTTTATCACAAAAATCGATAGCTCCCGGCCAGAATTTTATCTCGGAAAAAGAGAACATGTATAAAATAACACGCCCCTTGTCAATCTATTCGTTATCGGACCCGGCCCTTCCCCTACTAGATGCCTTCGCTAAAAACGCTGCCAAGACTCCGCTGACTGAAGCCCCCAATAGCTCATCCGAATGAAATAAAGAGACCCCTCCATTTGATAAAT
>JAIRZB010000042.1 GCA_031267435.1 Puniceicoccales bacterium
TTGTTAAATATTTTTTTTTTTTTATAATTGGTGAACCATGTTCAATTCTCGGATTGATAATCAATCGCCTCATGTGGCTTCTTCGGTGAAAGTTTCTGCGACTTCTGATACCGATGGGGCAGAGAAAATTTGTCAAATACCTCCTACAACTTCTGAACTCATCAAAGCTAAAGGAGCCATGCGCAGGGTACCTAATTTACGAAAATCTCAACAACTTGTTGATAAGGGCGTAAAACGGGCAGATGGCCTGCCGACAAAACCAAGTTCTTTGGCTTCCACGGAAAAAACGGAAGCTAAGCCTACTTTATCGGGAAGTACTACTTTACCGGGAAGTACTACCGCTGAAAAAACGGCAGAAACTCAAGGAGCAAAATTACAGACATCTCCGGCAATGCCATCGGAAATCGATTTATCCAAAGAAGATGTTCTATTTGCGAAGGCAGAGGAAGCAATTGGTTTCGTTTTAAACCCGGAAAATGCGGGGAAAATTTCTCGTTTTTTCATAGGTAAAAGTAAAAATCCCATTGATGAAATCGCAAGAAATCCGGATTTACAGAACAAATTACGGGAAATTAAAACGGAACTAGAAGCAATTCGTTCCCAGAGTGGGTTAACGGATGAGGCACATCTTGAAGAGTTAGGCAAGCTTCGTTTGCTCCTCCAAGAGGCAAATAATTTGATTAAAGAAGGAAAGATTGATGGTGTTTTTCCCCAATTTATTCAAGGCGTTGCGGAGTTCATCAATGTTTCCATTGTAAATCGTGTTGCCGAAGAAACTCTCCAAAGACTAAAACCAAAAATAGAGGAAAAATTGCGTAACGCAAGTGATGTAATTTCACTTTCTCTGGGAGTTTTTGCGCATTCTCCCAAGACTGCGGGTTCTCCGGGAGCATATGCTGGGGGAGGTGTTCACGCTACTTTGACGGCAGATCATGGAAAAAATACTCTATTTAAAACCGACATAGAAGCTGGAATTTCTGTGTCGGCTGGTTTTGGTTCCAAACTTGATTCCGGGCTTAGGGCAAAAATGGAGCTCAATGCCATTTTCACGACCATGTATGCTTCCGTTGAACAATTCATTGATTTCGAGGGTTTGGCAGACTTCGAAGGATTTATGTTTAAAGCCAAAAAACACCTCGTTGGAACATTAAATGATCATGGGAGTGTGAAAGCAATAGCATCGCAAGCATTGTTCATTGATAGTGACCTGAAGAATATGGAAGAGGAAGCATCATCCGCACGGCATGAATTGCAAAGCGCGGAAAGAAAAGGCCTGTTAGCTACGGGAGATATTGAAAACTTCCTGCGAATGACCGGAATGATTTCCCATGATATTCACGTTGAACGGTCACACATTACAAAGACTGCACCGCCTATGACAAAAACAAGTATTCAGGCAAAGGCCACTTTATCGGCCGAACTTTCCGATGTTTTCAATAAAATGGGTTTAGAAGTTTCGGCGAGTGGCACCCATTCAACCGTTAAAGCACCCCGTCATTATTTAGCATTACTTAATAGTGATTGTTCTCCAAATGCAAATTTGACTGCGGAGGAAGTCAAAACCGCCATTGACACGCATAAGGATTATGATCGTTCAGGGGTATATGTGACGGATAGCGAGAAGGTTGCTGCGGCTTCAGTTGCGATACTTTCGTCGCATTTGAAAGATTACAATTCTGTTTTACAATCACTAGCCAAATGTGAAAATAAAAAAAGTGATATAGGCCAACTGGAAGGCGATATAAAGCAACTTAAAAAAAATATGGAGCAACTTAAAAAATCACAAAAAAAGAAAAAAGTGGGACAGGAAGAAAGTATAAACCAGTCTAAAAAGCAATTGGAAAAATTGAGTAAGCAATTGGAAGAATTGAAAAAAGAATATAAAGAAGAGAAGCCGGCTAGAGATGAGCTGAGGGCAAGAAAAAAAGCCTATGAATCGCAGCTTTCTCCTAAATCTTTTATCCGTTCAGAAGGCCGCCTTGGAGTGCTAAAATCCTGCATTGTGACCGTTGCCAAGCTCAGAGAGCATATCAAGGGGGAGGAAGGTTTGCATGCTTGTGAAAAAATGTTTCAAGAATTAAAGACATTGGAATCTCTTTTGGAATTTTCAAAGAATAAGGATTCCCGATCGGGAACAGTAATGCAAAAAACGGAGTCCGGTTCTATCAGTGGAGAAATTTCTGGAATGGCACACATAGGGGATTGTTCTGTCAGTGTGCGAGGAAATGAATGTTCGGGTAGCCCATTTTTGAGCGAAAATGGAAAATTTCTTTCATTGGAAGTCAGTGTACCGTTATCATCATTCGACGATCTTAAAGCCGTAGGGGACTGGGTTAAGGGTGGAAGGACCAAATTGAAAGAAGATGGAAAGAGTCCGGCGGAGGAACCCCTTCTTTCGGAGGAGAATCCTGATGGCAGCGACCATGGAGGCTCGATGGCGGTAACGATTGCAAAAAGTGCTATCAAGGGTCCCATAGCGAATATCATAGCCGATGTGAGCCATGCGAAGAATGTAGTCAGTGATGTGGCCGATGGAATAGGTCCTCTGCCGCCAGCAAAGCCCGGCTTAATGGAGGATGTGGCGGGCAGAATAGGGATGGATGGAGTGCTAAAACAAGCGGGCGAAGTAGTGGGCATAACTTCTCGAGAAGCTCCCCATAGAAAAGTAAAGGCACAGCTGACATATGTGGAGCCCAATAGATCTAAGGCGGGAGAAGTTAGAGCTCTGCCTGGAAAAAAATCTCCAATTTTAAGAGATGCTCCCACTTGGGTTACTCAATATACTGAATCCCTGTCGACAAAATCTTCGGAAAAAACGGTGACAGTTGGAGGACCCGTTGGGTCAGTGAAAGGAGGAATGTCAGGGGAAACTCAAGTGGGCGATACGGTTCAAACATTTGGGACAGATACGGCGAGTCATATCATATCCGAATTCGATAGAGCAGAAAGAGGAGACCTCGGTACTTGGAATACTTTGATAGAAACTCATCCGGAGGAATTGGCCGAAATGTTTCGAAATCTAGCCAAAAGTGATTCGGGGATTTTGTATGAATTGCAAGGCCTTTACAATGCCAATTTAAAAAATGTTAGTGGCGATGCAAAAACGGAATGTGCAAAACTTTTTAAGGAATTATTGGACAATTGCGATGGATTTTCGCGGGGAGAAATCGATCCGCAAGTAGCACTTAAATCCCTTGAAAAGGTTTTGAAATTCAACTATGACCATAGTTCTTCAGTCCATTTTAATCAAGCATTTGACTTGAAGAAAAAGTCTAAGTCTAAACATTAAAATTTATGTAATTTGTTTTTGACATTTATTCGGAAACTTTTACTATAATATGAAAAATGGAAGATGTGGTGTGTGTAATTATGGGAGGAGGAAGAGGGACGCGTTTGTTTCCTTTGACTAAGGACCGCTGTAAGCCTGCGGTTCCCCTCGCCGGTAAATATCGCCTCGTCGATATCCCCATCAGCAATTGTATCAATTCGGGATTCAAAAATATTTATATTTTAACTCAATTCAATACCCGCTCCCTCCACACGCATATTAGCAATACCTATAAGTTTGATTCGTTTGGCGGCGGTGGGATTGAAATTTTTTCAGCGGAACAAACGGGCGATGGTATCGGCAACTGGTACGAGGGTACCGCCGATGCCGTGCGTAAAAATCTTCGCTATTTTCGAGCTGGCCCAGAAGGCCTCGTCGTTATCCTTTCCGGGGACCAACTCTATCGCATGGACATCGCCCAGCTCCTCCAGCACCACGTCAATACCTCCGCCGAAGTAACCATCGCCGCTAAGGCCATTGCCAACGAAAATATTTCCGCTTTTGGTGTGATGCGTGTGCAAAATGATCTATCCATTGCGGAGTTTGTAGAAAAACCAAAGGATCCCAACCTAATCGATTCCCTTTCGCTCAAAGGAGAGCTGCAAAAATATCTTAGGTATCCCAGCAAAAAACCTTGCTCCCTCGCTTCCATGGGTATCTATGTTTTTAAAATGTCAATTTTACAAAAAGCACTGGAAGAAAGTGGTAGTGATTTTGGAAAAGAAATTATTCCCATGTTGCTGGGAAAAGTCGCCATGAAAGCCTACGTTTTCGATGACTATTGGGAAGATATCGGTACGGTACGCTCTTTCTTTGAAACCAATCTCATGCTCACCAATCTTGTGCCTGAATTTAATTTTTTCGATGCCAATAGGCCCATTTATACCCAGCAAAAAACGTTACCCGCGGCTAAAATCAACGGATGTAACATGCATAGGGTACTCGTCGCCGACGGTGCCATTATCTCCGATGCAACTCTGAAACGTTGCGTCATCAGCGAGCGCTCGGTCGTTGGCAATAATTCGGAACTGGAAAATGTATTAATGTTTGGTGCGGATCACTTCGAGGACATTGGCCGAGATACGGCATTGCCTAGCTTTGGTATTGGAAAAAATTGTAAAATCAAAAACAGTATCATTGATTGTAACGTTCGCATTGGCAATTGCTGCGTTCTCTCCCCTGAAAATAAACCTTTAACCTATGATTATTCAAATGACATTTATATTCGCGACGGCGTTCTTTGTGTTGGCAAAAATGCGATCATTGAAGATGGCACCATATTTTAGATTGACCGATGATTGGTTAACACTACTAAAGTATCGTTTTTCTTATTTTAGATATGCTATTACAGATGGTTCAGATTTTTGCGCAAATCGTCATTTCGTCTTTGGGACAAGAGGAGGGGATAGCTCAAAGGTGGGGGCAAGATTTAGGGATTAGTAGATATGGATCATTTTTGAAAAAAGGAATAGAAATGTTGAACGATAGCATAAATTTTTTAAAAGAGGAAAGATATAGGAAACTTGTTAACGATGGTAAGCTTATTGCGTCCTTCCAATCGACTATGTTATTTTGTCGTATTTGGAGCCGTCTTTTGGAGAATAGTAAAAGAATTTTATTTCCGGTAGAGGTCGTTTGGATAAACGGTGCTCCCGGGTCAGGAAAGGGAACCAATACGCGTAATGTAATGCGTGCATTAAACATTTCTGCGCGACCGATTATTGTCAGTGATCTATTGAATGACGATAAATTTAAGGAAAAGATCGATAGGGGAATGCTTATCGATGATGAAGAGGTTACCTATGCTGTTTTTAAGTGTATGGTAGAAAGTAGCCATAGTGGAAGCATCATAGTAGACGGTTTTCCACGCACAATTATGCAAGTGGAATGCATACAACTTTTACAGGCACAGCTCAATCCAGATTCCATACATATGATTACCGTGGTGCTATTAATTGATGAAAGAACAAGCATTCAGCGGCAAATAGCTCGGGGAAAAGAGGCCATAGAATATAATGCGAAGATTGCTGAGAACGAGGGTGAAAGAAAAGAGGTACGTAAAACGGATAAAGATCCCGAACTTGCACGTCACCGCTACAATGAATTCTGTGAAAAAACCCATCCCGCATTGAAATTGCTCAAAAAATTTTCGGATTATTACGAAATTAATGCCAAGGGGTCCTTCGATGAGGTCCACGATTATATCATAAGCACTTTCAAAAAGAAATAGTTAGAAAAAACAGATTTTCCATATGCCACAGCTACCCGATATTAGGCCATTTGAGGAGCGTTTCAAAGCCCTCGATGGTCAGTTGTTAGCCCACGATTTTTTTTCCGATCGCAAAAAAGCAGCCCAGATATCCCGTGAACATCAAAAGTTGTCCTCGCTGCTTGAAAAATATCGCCGCCATTTGAAGCTTTCGGATAGTATGCGCGAAAATCAAATGCTATTGAAAGATGCGGACCTTGATCCGGAATTGAAGGCGCTGGCGGTGGAAGAAATAAACGATGCGGAGCGATTGCTCGAAGATTTAGAAAATGAAATACTCATTGATATGCTGCCGCCCGATGAAAATAATTCGCGCAATACAATTATTGAAGTGCGCGCCGGAACGGGTGGCGATGAGGCAAGTTTATTTGCGGCGGATTTGTATCGCATGTATACAATGTATGCGGAGCGGGTAGGGTGGAAAATTGAACTGATGGGATCCAGTGTCTCGGAGTGCGGTGGCCTAAAGGAGATTAATTTTTTAGTGAGCGGTGAGGAAGTTTTCAAGCGTTTGAAATTTGAAAGTGGCGTACATCGAGTGCAACGCGTACCGACGACGGAAGCCAATGGTCGCATACACACTTCGGCGGCAACCGTGGCCGTATTACCGGAAGCGGAAGAAGTAGACATTCAAATTTTTCCGGAGGATTTGGAAATTACCGTTTGCCGTGCGAGTGGTCCCGGGGGGCAGGGTGTAAATACAACGGATTCCGCCGTTCAAATTGTACATAGGCCGACGGGAATGATGGTAACCTGTGCCGATGAACGTTCACAGCAAAAAAATAAGGTAAAGGCCCTAAAAGTTTTGCGTTCCCGACTGTTGCAGCAAAGGGAGGAAGCGGAACGACAAAAATATGCTGAAAATAGAAAAAATCAGGTCGGTTCCGGTGACCGTTCGGAACGCATTCGTACCTATAATTTTCCCCAAAATCGCCTAACGGATCACCGCATTGGTCTCACGCTTTACAGTCTACCGCAGATCATGGATGGCGATCTCGATGTGCTTCTCGATGCCCTCATTCGTGAGGATTATAAAAGGAAAATAGAAAATTTATCGAAATAGAATTATGGGAAATTTCTCCTGCTTCCCAGGGGCCGCCATTGCCGGCGCTATCCTAATTTTCCAAGTTTTTAAATTCTTGCTTGAATTCATTGGCTTCGTGAAAATTTTTATGGATGCTCACAAAACGTAAATAGGCAATGGGATCAATTTGTTTTAACTCTTCCATCACAATTTGACCAATCGTTTCGGTCGACACTTTTTTAGAGTAATTGGTAAAAATATTTCGCGAAATATTTTGCATAATTTTATCAATTTTTCTCTCGCTGAATTCATCCGATCTAATTGCTCTGCGCAGCCCACATACAATCTTATCGGCATCAAATTCTTCCTCCCTTCCACTGCGCTTGATCACCAGTAATTCCATTTTGCAATAGACTTCTACCGTGGAAAAACGATAGCCGCATTGAAGGCATTTACGGCGACGACGAATACTCGTATGGTCCGCGGAAATACGTGTGTCAGTAACTTTTGTGTCAACGTGGTTACACTCAGGGCATTTCATAAAATTTTAAAAAATACTTGAGAATAGTATTGCTTCCATTTGCTCCAAAGAAGTGACAGCCTCATATAAAATGCGATATAGGGTATCAATAATGGGCGCAGCAATACCCTTTTCTTTGAGAATGTTATAAAAGGTTTTCGTCGAACGGTAACCCTCCACGGCGGCTACGGATTTACTGATAATTTCTTGGGGATTGGGATTTTGGGTGATGGTCTCACCGAAGGTGCGGTTGCGACTCCAACTCCCCGAACAGGTTAATAAAAGATCGCCCAATCCGCTTGCTCCGGAAAATGTCCGCTCCTGCGCTCCCAAACTCGTACCAATACCAACCATTTCTCGAAGACAAGAAATAATATAGGAACATTTGGCGTTATCGCCCAATTTTAAACCGTCGCTGATTCCCGCTCCAATGGCATAGATATTTTTCAAACAACCGCCAAGCTCAACACCAATGACATCGGTGTCGTAGATAATACCCATATTGCCAAAACTTATACCCAGATCTTTGCAGCAGTTATTTTCCGAAGCAAGCACGAGTTTCGTTGGACAATTCGATGCAACTTCGCGCGCGTAGGATGGTCCGGATAGTACGCCGAAGATATTTTGAGGAAAATGGTGCTTGACGTACATACTTGGCAATTCCCAGGTCGTACCGGGAAGGCCTTTACAAAATGAAATAATAGGTGTCGCCGTTGGAAAATTTTCAGATTTCATGTGGCCGCATACATCGTCAATGGCGGCGGAAGGACAAATGAGGTAGAGCATGTCGCAGCTGCAAATGGAATCATAGCGATGGGTCGCTTTAATTGCTTCCGGAATTTGAACTCCTGGAAAAAAAGTCAAGTTCTCATGATGCGTATTAATTTCATCGGCGTCGACATCGGACTTTGTAATTAATGTTACGCCATGACCTGCACGGAAGCTACTCAAAGCAACCGCCGTCCCCCACGCTCCCGCACCGATAATAGAAACATTCATACCTTATACTGAAATCATATAAAAAATAAAGTCAATAAAGCCAAATGTATTTTGGCAAATTTTCGTAAGGGGAATTCTTCCCCTTAC
>JAIRZB010000049.1 GCA_031267435.1 Puniceicoccales bacterium
CTAAGGGCGCGCTGCCCTTAGGGGGCCAATAAAAAAAAATACTTGCTTTTATTCTAAAGTCATGTTAGACCGCAAGGTCTTGATATTTTGTACTAATAGTCGCTTTCGTGTGCCGCTGATGGAAATATTTATTCCTTCAGTATTAGGAATATTATTGGCAAAATACTGGAACAATTCTCACACAGCAATTATTGTCAGTATTTTATTTTTTTGTATTTGCTACGGCTATTGTTTTTGCAATTGGAGGCGATTTCTCCTGCATTGTTTTTTAGTTAGTACGGTAAGTATTTATTCCTTTTCACGTTTTGAAAGGGCAATTCTTCTCGATCAAAAGCAAATTTGGAATCTAACCTACGACGTTAAAATTGAAAAAATCGATCTAAAACCGGAACGCGCTAAGGCATACGGCTACGGAAAGATTACAAAAGTATATAACAAAAAATACCAAATGCTGAAAGGGCATCGGATTTATTTTTATTTAAATGGTGACGGAAATTATATTTCTTCACAGATTTTGAAGCTACGTTCGGGAATACGCCCCATAACCCCGGCAACATCGGAAACATTTTTTTCCTACCTGATTCAAAAAAATATTTACCTCTACGGCTATCGCGGTAAAGTTTTAAAAATATCTGCAAAAGAAAATATTTTTTGGCATTTTTTTGCTAAAATCAATCAAATGTTACACGATCAAATTGAACGTTACATTCAAAAACACGGCAGCCACTCCACCGATGGTATTCTTTATGGCATTTTACTCAGCGAGAAAAAGAAACTTTCGAAGGAACAAAAAGCGAATTTTCACAATACAAGTGCGGCGCATTTATTGGCAGTTAGCGGATTACATATTGGTATAATCGGCTTCGCTTTGGATTTTTTACTGCGCTGCTTTTTTCTGAAAAAATTTTGGCGCCATTGGCCGATCATAGGAATTTTATTATTTTACGTGGGAGCAATAGGATTTCCGCCGTCGGCGGTTCGTGCATGGCTCATGCTAACCTGTTTTTGGAGTGCAGGATTTTGTTCGCGAAAATCATCGGGACTATCTTCGCTTCTATTGGCCGCCATTCTAACGTCCCTCTACGACCCCATACTACTTTTCGACATCGGATTTCAATTATCCTATGGTGTTGTAGCAATGTTACTGCTTCTATCGGCCCCGTTACAGCAAATTATTCTATGGTTTTTTCGCAAAATGAGTTGCAACATGTTTCCGGTGAAAAAATCATATAAAACACGGATAATATCCTGGAAAGTAGCGGAATTACTATCCGTTTCAATGGCGGCAACCCTAGCGAGTGCGCCCCTGACCTTCGAGTATTTTAATATGTTCAGTTTAGTGGGCATTTTTCTCAATCCGATCGTGATACAAATGGCATTACCCGTTGTGGTTTGCGGTTTTTTATTCCTATTACTCGGTCTATTGCATGTGCATTTACTCCTTGGAGATATATTATTTTTACTCACACGAAAGGGTATATCGTGGATCAATGGATTGTTGTTCCTAGCTGAAAAATATACTCCCTGGCACGTTGAATTTTTGACAAAACCGAATGGAATTGGCATAGTTTCTTTTATCATCTGTCTAATTATTTCTTTGAAAGTTTACGAAATACACAAGACTTTCCAATGGCGACGTTTCCGGCGAATGAATTTAGAAACTTCAAAAAACTCCAGAACATGAGGTCAATTTTAAATGTTGATGTTAAAAAAAGTTGACGTTAGGGCTCCGAAATAATTTAATCGGGACATGTCTGATCATAGTAAGATATACGAATTCGGCCAAAAAACGGATGGCGATGCGACAATGCGTCCTTTACTGGGCGGCAAAGGTGCAAACTTAGCCGAAATGGCTCGCATTGGATTACCAGTTCCCCCTGGATTTACAATTACGACGGAAGTTTGCGCCGAATTTAAGACAAATGGTGAAAAATTACCCGCCTACATTTTTGATCAGGTCAAAATGGCGATCAAAAATGTCGAAGTTCAACAGGGGAAGACATTTGGCGATCTTGAAAACCCACTTCTATTTTCAGTGCGTTCCGGATCACGCGAGTCAATGCCCGGTATGATGGATACGATTCTCAATCTCGGACTTAATGATCAAAGTGTTCAAGGTTTCGCAAAACATACAAACAATCCGCGCTTTGCCTATGATTGCTACCGCCGATTTATTCAAATGTACGGCGATGTGGTCATGGGAGTCCAGGCCGCCGATGACCACGAAGAGGAACCGTTCGACGCCGTACTGGGACGGCTAAAACAAGAAGTCGGGGCCCAAAACGATGTCGATCTCACCGCGGAACAGCTCCAAGAATTAATTCGACGATACAAAGATTTGATCAAAAAATCTGCCGGAACGGAATTTCCACAGAATGTTTATGCCCAGTTGGAAGGCTCAATCGGTGCCGTTTTCAGGTCCTGGAATAACGAACGCGCAGTTATTTATCGCCAAAAATATAATATTCCATCGGAGTGGGGAACGGCGGTTAATGTTCAGTCGATGGTATTCGGAAACATGGGTAATAATTGCGCAACCGGTGTGGCGTTTACGCGAAATCCCGCCAATGGTATGCATGAATTTTATGGCGAATATCTGATCAATGCCCAGGGCGAAGATGTTGTTGCAGGGATTCGTACACCTCAACCCATTAACGCACTCAAAAATGATATGCCTAAAGTTTTTGAGCAGTTGATCTCCGTTTGTAAAACATTGGAGGACCATTTCCGCGATATGCAGGATCTGGAATTTACCATTGAACAGGACAAACTCTACATGCTGCAGACGCGTAACGGGAAACGGACGGGTTTAGCGGCGGTACGCATTGCGGTGGAAATGGTCGATGAGGGACGTCTTTCCCGGGAGGAGGCGATTAAGCGCATTCCGGCGGATTCGATTTCTTCCCTGCTCATTCCCGTATTCGATGAGGAGGAAAAAAAGAATTTAAAAAAATTAGCCATCGGATTACCGGCAGGACCGGGGGCGGCCTGCGGAAAGGTCTATTTCTCCGCTAAAAAAACAGAAGAAATCCACGCACAGGGCGAGAAAGTTGTTCTTTGCCGCATCGAAACTTCACCGGAGGACATCCGCGGCATGCTAACATCGGAAGGCGTCCTAACGAGCCGAGGTGGCGTCAGCTCCCATGCGGCACTGGTGGCAAGACAGATGGGTAAGGTCTGTGTTTGTGGAGCTGGAGCGCTGCATATCGACTACGCATCGAAGACAATTCAGGTCAACGGAATAACAATAAGGGAGGGTGATTACATTTCAATCGATGGAACAACGGGTGAAGTTTTTTCCGGGAAAGTGGCAACCGTACCCTCCGAAGTTAATCGCGTGCTGGCCGGCGACATGAAGGCGGAGAATAGCGACACCTATCGCCTATTCGCTACGGTGATGGACTGGGCCGATGGATTCCGTAGGCTCGGTATTCGTACCAATGCGGATACACCTAAACAGGCTAGACAGGCCTTTCAACTGGGTGCGGAAGGGATTGGTTTATGCCGCACGGAACACATGTTTTTTGAGGAAGATCGCATCGATTTTGTACGTGAAATGATTTTAGCAACAACAACGGAGGATCGCATCAGGGCTTTGGATCACTTGAAGCCGCTCCAACGCGGAGATTTTGAAGGACTTTTTAGGGAAATGAAGGGACTGCCGGTTACAATCCGATTATTGGATCCGCCATTACACGAATTTTTACCAAATACGGACGATGTTTTGGATGCTTTATCAAAAAAATTTAATATCCCTGCGGAACACATAAGGACACGTGTTCAGGCGTTACATGAGCAAAATCCAATGCTCGGTCATCGCGGTTGCCGGTTAGGAATGACCTATCCAGAAATTACAACCATGCAAACCTCAGCTATTTTTGAAGCCGTTGCCCAAGTTGTTTCGGAAGGTATCGACATTAAAGTTGAAGTCATGGTACCGCTCGTAGGATTTGAGGGGGAATTAAAAAATCAGGTCGAACTTATTCGAAATGCAGCCGATGAAGTCATGAATAGGGCCGGTAAAAATTTTAAATATGCGGTAGGAACAATGTTGGAACTACCCCGTGCGGCCCTGGTAGCAGATAAAATCGCCGAAACAGCGGAATTTTTCAGTTTTGGAACGAATGATTTAACGCAAACCACTCTAGGAATGAGCCGCGACGATTCGGGGACATTTTTACCAGAGTACATCGCCCAGGAAGTCGTCAAGCGCAATCCATTCGCGTCCATTGATGTTGAGGGTGTTGGACAGCTCATGAAAATCGGTGTAACAAAAGCCCGCGGAACACGCCTCGGCGTAAAGATAGGAATTTGTGGGGAGCATGGCGGCGATCCCGATTCCATAAAGTTTTGCCATAACCTCGGTTTAAATTATGTGAGTTGCGCGCCTAATCGCGTTCCCGTAGCAAAAATCGCCGCTGCCCAAGCTGCATTAGAAGAAAAATCCTAAGGGTGCACAGGCTTCCACCCCCCAGAGGGCTCCGCCCTCTGGACTCCCGCAAGGAGTCGCGGACTCCTTGACCTCGATATGC
>JAIRZB010000074.1 GCA_031267435.1 Puniceicoccales bacterium
ATTGAAAATACGTGGATGTGAAAATTGAAGAAACTGAGAAAAAGGCCCAAAAAACTGCAAATTTGGCGAAGTGCTTGGAAATTTCTATTGCTTTCGCGTGATAATTATAAAAAAGACGATTCAATTATGCAGTTACATTACAACCCACGCTTTTTCCACCACTCGTCGGTTTTGAATTCCTCTGGAAGTTCTTTTTTAGGCGGATTGTTATCGTCATCGGGAAGATAATCCGGACCTAGTTCTGTTAGTATGGTATCCCACCGCTCGTCCACTAAAAGTTCCGGCAATTTACTTCCGCAAAATGGACAATAGGGAATATGTATACCATACCTATTACTTCCCGCAGCATAAATTGAAAAAAATCTTTCCGCAAGGTCATAATCTACATATTTACCGCGATCATCATCGACGTCTCTTTCGGCATATAATTCCATGTCTTCACAGCAATATTTTGTCATTTTCCCATTTTCCTCCCTCGAACAGAAAATTCTGTTCTTATTATTCCTGGTTCATTGGGTCTCATTATTCCAATATGGTTTTCATGTTTATCAAATGCTTCCAACTCCCACTTTTCTATAGATTTTTGCAGAAATTGTCCAGTTTTTTTATTTTCTAGGGTTGGCTTCGAATGACCTTTACTGTGGCTCCACTCACCGGACTGCTTTAATTTATCCCAACAAGCGTTCTGCATTTCTCTTGTTGGTACTACTCTCTGTTGCTTGGGAGCTTCCGCCTTGGGAGCTTTTTCTGTTTTCGGCTTAGCGGCCGGTGTTTTAGGTTTGGGCGTGGAATTTGCCTTGGGCGTAGGTCTTGGAGTAAATTTCGGTGCTGGGCCTTCAGCCGCAAAGGCAAGCTTGGGGACGTTCAATTTCGGTAGCAGGCTTTTTGCCCCCTTTTTCAATAAATTTCCTAAGTTCGACTTTCTTCTAAAATTAATTGAACTATATCAAAATTTTTCCCCTTTATGGCATAATTTAGTGCCATATTACCCTTAGAATCCATGTATTCAATTGTAGAATTTTCTTGCCTAAGTAGAATTTTCACGATTTCCATATGCCCAAAATAACACGCAAACATGAGCAAAGTAATACCCCTATTATCCATTTGCTGAATATTACCTCCATGATCCAACGCTCGTTTAAAAACTTCCAAATTTCCACTTTTACAAGCATAGGATAAAACATTATCCCAGTATAAATTTTCCTTATTCCAATCGGAAGCAGAAGGGTGATCAAATAAGAGTTTTAGTTTTTCTATTTCAATTGCATCCAACCCAGACTTTGGATATTTTTTGCATAGATCAAAGATTTTTTTTGCCACGGACAACGTATTATCCGAATTAACATTCGATAACCCCATATAGTTTTGCGAAATATCCATTAAATAATTGTATACATATTCCTTTGAAAAATCTTCATATTGTGCATAATTAAGCCATAGTACGGATGCATATGTATCGTACTCATCTTTAGCATCGGAGTATGCATTCATCCCTATGGGATCCCAATCTCTCCATAAGATTTTTTTTATACCTGTTAATAGAAGATTCATATGACAATTTTTTTAAAAAATTATACTCATTTTGACTAAACAAACTATAATTTTCCAAATTTGACGGTAATAACGTTTCCCGTTGCGTTATCAATAATTACTTGAACTTTTTCTGCTGCGTTATAGAAAATTGATGTGCCATCCCTGGATGCACTTTTTACACCCGATTGAATGGTATCTTTTACAACGGAAAACGGAATTCCTCGGTTCCTCATTTGATCCAAAGCGTGTCCACTATATTGCCGACCCTCGATAATTTCTGGTTTACTTTGCCGTTCTTGGTATTTCGGATTTTTCATTTCAAATCCACGATGCCCTCTAAAACCTTCTCTTTCTCCTTCGAGGGGAAGATCTCCAGTCTTTGGATCTTTTTCAGGGCCCTTATCCTTATTCTTGTTCTTATCATCGGGATCGATAGGGGGATTGCTCGGGGCGGCGGAGGTGTTTTGAACTTCTGCGGGTTTTTCATTTTCTTTGGAGGCATTATCCTTGAGTTTCTTAGTGATATTCATAGCCGCTGTGGCTACGTTTATGGCCGCGAGCACCCAATCAATAATCAATCAATTCTATCGTAGCTTGTTCCCCTCCACCATTCGTCGCTGTGGAATTCCTTGGGAGCTTTTTTGTAATCTTTCCAGGATTCCAAGCCGCATTCCCTTTGCAAAATTTTGCTCAATTCTTCGTCCAAACGTTTTGGAAGTTTAGCTCCACAAAAATAGCAATAATCGAGGGGCACAAAGCCATCATATTTTCTTCGATCATTGTTATAATCAAAGTTAAATCGAAATTGCTTTAAAGCACATTTTTTCTTTTTCAACAATCCATAGGTCCGTATGTGAGGCCAATAAATAACAGGATCATCACCTTCGTATATTTCATAATCAAGGGCATCACAGCGTCTTTTTTTGGCTTTATGTTGCCGTTGATGGATGCATATATTTTCATCCCACCACATGCGCGATTCAAAATATTTTTTTAAATGACCGGGAATTTCTTTTTCAAAATCAAAATCATCCCAACAGGCTCTTTCTACGCCAAAGTCATCTAACTTTCCTCGTAAGTTAAGTAAAAAAGCCTGATTCAGTTCTTTTCCACACCATGGACAAAAGTACAATGGACGAATGGCAACACCACCATATTTACTTTTAAAGACAAAAATATTGCCTAAACTTCCTCTATCAAATTCCGTCAGAATGAGAGAAAGATTATCATTTTTTAACCATTTTGCGAAGACCTCGCAGCACTGATTTTGCATTTCCATAATTTATCTCAAGATCGAGACTCTTCCTCTCATTTTCTTTTTATTTTCTATTTGACAATATTAAAACCAATGTTCAGCTATCCCTTTCATTGGACAAATAATATGTCCATCCGTTGGGTCAATTTCATTAATAGGTATGGCATCATTCCCTTTCTTTATATATTCATGCAAGTGTACATCATGTTCTTTATGAAAATTATCAAACTGATAATAATGGCCCTTACCATCTGTCCTAATTTCTTCTTTGTTTCTGGATTTTTTTATAAGTTTGATCAAAGACTGATCTTGTTTTTTAGTTTTTAAACTATCCCAAAATTCACCTTCTCCATATTTGGGCATTGCTCTCGAATCTTCCGTTTTCTGTTTGTCTTTATTTGTCTCAGATTTCTTAGAGCCCTTATTCTTGTTCTTATCATCGGGATCGATGGGGGGATTACTCGGGGCGGCGGAGGTTTTTTGAACCTCTGCGGGTTTTTCATTTTCTTTGGAGGCATTATCCTTGAGTTTCTTAGTGATATTCATAGCCGCTG
>JAIRZB010000024.1 GCA_031267435.1 Puniceicoccales bacterium
CCTTGCCCTGGCGGGGATTCTAAGGGCGCGCAGCCCTTAGGAATAAAATTCTCATGGGAGGACATTTAATTTTTTTTTAAACTTTCTGACCAATCGCTTGACGAATGGCTTTAATTCATTTAAATGCCTCCGCCCTAGCAACAGGTATAAAAGTCCAAAATAAGTAATAATGCCCAGTGGTATATTGGTACACAAACTCACGATGCCATGTATTTTCCCTGAAAAGTATAGGGCCAAAACTTGATCAAGGGCAGTGACGATAACTCCCATCAACAAACTTGAAGCCAATGCTTTGAAAAATTTTACTGTAAAAATCGGTATTCGAAATTCTTCATAATGCCGCCACAACCCTTCGTAAAGCAATAGTGTTTGTAAAATTATCGACAGCAAATTTGCCAGGGCAATCCCTATTGCTTCCAAATAAAACATCAAACAAATTGTAAGTATTATATTTGTTGCGCAGTTGATAAATGAAAAAATCATAGGCCTTATCGCGTCCTTTTTGCTATGGTAGCCGCGGACAAAATGGGTCGATAGGGCGTAAAATGGCAGCGAAAGAATAAAGATTCGCAACACTGGTAAAACCAAATCCATATCTTGCATACCGAATTGTCCCCAATGAAATAATAGGTCAAGAATTGTCCGATCCAGACACCAAAGGCCTACCATCGAAGGTAAAATAATCACGGAAAGGACAAAAATTCCTCGTTCGAATTCCGCATGCAGTAATGCTTTTTCTCCCCTTGCTTCAAAGTTCGATAGGCGCGGGAAAATCACTGTCATAACCGCAATCACCAAGACACCTATCGGTAATTCCGTCAGACGATTCGCCAAATATAGCACTGAAACTGCGCTGTCACTTACAAAATATGCCAACAGCCGCGAAATTGCTACGTTGACTTGTACCGTTGCCGCACCAATCACTCCGGGAAAAAATAACCGTTGGAAATCGTCAACGCGCTCGCCACTGCCGCGATCGAATCGAAATTGCCAACCGTATTGATTTAATCCCCTCCATAGTAATAGCATTTGCAAAACACCGCCTACTAAAACGCCTAAACATAGACTGTAAACACATGCATTTTCACCCCAAGGAATACTGATTACCACCGCTAAAATCATGCTCGCATTGAGTAAAATTGGATTGCCAGCCGCTAACAAAAATTTTCCAAAAACATTTAATACCGCCGAGAAAACCGCCGTAAGACAAATAAAAAACATGTACGGCAATAGGATCGCACTCAGCGCAAAGCAAATCCGCCATCGCTCCGGTGTTTGTCCGCAAACCATTCCATACAATAAAAAAATAAGACCGATAAAAATAATACCCACCAGTACGCAGACGAGTCGAAAAAGTACTTTATTAAGTAGGACAAAGGCCTGTTCCTTGCCATTCGTATGGTATTCATCGGAAAAAATTGGGATGAGGGCCGAATTCAACGCTCCTTCGCCTAAAAGCCGTCGAAATAAATTGGGTAAGGTAAAAGCGACCAAAAATGCGGAATTTAATTCCCCCGTTCCTAGGGCTGAAAAAATAAGTATATCGCGTAAAAGCCCTGATATCCGCGATAGGAACGTACAGCAAGAAACCCCTAAAATATTCCGAAATACGCCCATATTTTACCTTAACGCATGGCTCGATGTTTCTAAAATTTGCACCTGTAGACGCAATACCCTAATGAGATTTTCCAGTCCCTGTTCAATCGTAATTCGAGGTGTATAGCCCAAATCCTTCTGGGCGCGCTCATGGGAAAAATAGTGATCCTTGCTCAGCGCCACGGCCAACGCCCGCGTCATTGGAGGTATTCTCGATCGATGGAAAATTTTATACCAACTTTCTATAAACAACCCAAGAAAATATGCCCTATGGAATGTCATTTTTTTAGTAACGGTTGGAAAGTTTAAACATTTAAGAATTGTGTTAATTAAATTCCATAGATTGACAGGTTTTTCTTGGCCAATGAAATAGGCTTTTCCGCAAGCTATTCCTGTATCTAGCGCGTCAAATGCTAGGAGGTGTGCATAGGCCGCATTTTCAATGAATGTAATATCCACCAAATTTTTACCGGATCCGATCTTTTTTAAGGTTTTATCGCGCAAGCATCTCAGGATATTTGGAATGAAATGGGGGTCACCTTCGCCCAGCATGAGATGGGGACGAATGGCGACGGTTTTAAGATTTTTTGAATTATGTTTTAAAACGCATTCCTCAGCCATGGCTTTGGTTTGGGTGTAATACCAGTGATAATATTTTTGATACGGGAGGGACTCATCACATCCTGCGAGATTTTTTCCATTGAAAACGACGGCCGGTGTACTGGTATAGACTAATTTGGGAACGTCGTAGAGTAAGCAAGCTCTAACAATATTTTTCGTTCCAACAACATTCGTATTATAATAGGCACGATAATCGAAGTCCATTTGTGCGCGACCTGCGACGTGAAAGACGGCATCGACTCCTTTGACAGCCGCATAGGCATTGTCTCTAAAGGAAATATCACCTTGCATGAATTCTACTCCGAGCGCGACAAGCCCTGGTTGTTCCCTACGGCCAACCGCACGCACCGCATATCCACGTTTTTGGAGGAGATTAATAATATGGCACCCTAAAAATCCACCACCGCCTGTTACGAGAACCTTCACAGACCTTATTAGCATGGGTAACAAAAAAACCGTGTCAACTCCCGTATTTATATCAATTCCCATATATTTCGATCCTCATCGAAAATTGACAAAGTATAAAAAACTTGAACAATTCTTTCGCCGTGAACGGTGAGAAATTTTTAAAAAATGTATTTCGATTTCCATTTTGCACGTTGGTTAGCTTATATTTTGTGAGTTTATTGGTAAGTTCGATCCTAACACCGCCTATCTTTAACCTTGTGGTTTACTGGGATCGGTACTATGCGTGCGATTTAACGGTTTACTGCCTAGGAAAAGGTTTCGTTATTTTTTTTGAGCGCATTCGCCTGATTAGTTTTCTATTTTTTTTCCCTTTATTATGGAAAATGTACCGTCAGCAATTGGCAAAACGTCCATTAAATTCCTGGAATATGGAAATATTTTTACGATTTTGGGCCATGGGGAGTATGCTTATTTTTTTTATTTTTGGGATAAAGATGTTGTGTCTCCGTTTTTCATGGAATGCACTTTCCCATTGGTTTATTATTAAATCACTGTTAGGTGCGATTCTAATAGTACTTTTGGAAGAATGGTTATTTCGTGGATTAATTTTGAACATTCTGCTTCGGCACGGAAAGACTTTTTTAGCGACTATTTTTTCTTCTTTCATTTTTGCGTATTTTCATTTCCGCCCCAACTATAGGATTGATTCTCCGCAGGCCATAGCAACTCTAATGGATGGATTTCATTGTTTCTATGAAGTTATTTTCTATTCCCTAGCCGGCATTTCATGGTTTAAATTTTTAATATTGTTTGTTTTGGGATATTTTTTGGCGATGTTCTATGTTTATATTCAGGAGCTCGAGGCACCGATCGGCCTACATGGGGGTATTGTTTTTTCGCTAGCAATTTTTCGAAAATGCATTAGTTTCTCGGAAACTCATCCTTTTTTTGGCTCAAATGATCTGTTGGATTCACCCTGTGCCCTCATGCTAATCATCCTTACAATTTTATCGACCCATCTCTACTATTTTTGTTACCGTAGGCCGTTTAATGGCAGTTGTCTAAGGGGTCCTTGCCCCTAGAAATCCAAAAAATCCTTTGGCTGTGAATATGCCAAATGGATTGTTGCGGAATTCTGACCATCGGGAGCACTATGCTTTGGATTAGGAAAAAAATACAAAAGCTTGACAAGGGTAAAGAACCTGGAAACCTTGCGACAAGGGTATCATTTTGATATGAGTTTCGATGTTTACACTTTTCGTCAACAGTTTCCGATTCTTAGGAGTAGAAATAATTTTGGGAAAACTTTGATTTATTTTGATAATGCGGCGACTATGCAAATTCCGGAATGTGTAATCGAGGCGATGGCAAGCCATTTGCGTACCAGTAATGCGAATGTGCACCGCGGAATCTATGGTCTCAGTGCAATGGCTGAAGAAGTTTATGAGTCAACGCGTAGGGAAATCGCCCGGTGGATCCATGCCCGCGAGCCACGGGAAATTGTTTTCAATTCCGGCACAACGGAAGGTCTTAATTTTTTAGCGTCCCAATTCACATCACTCACACCCAAGGATGAAATTATTTTATTTATTCAGGAACACCATGCGAATATTCTTCCTTGGCAGCGTTTAGGTGCGACGATCCGCATTATTCCTATGACTGAGGAAGGTGATTTTGATAGTGACAGCCTTAGCCGCAAGCTTTCGGAACGCACGAAAATTGTTTCCGTTGCGCACATTGGAAATGTTTTAGGAACAATCAATCCGATTAAAAAAATCGCACAAATGGCGCATACCGTGGGGGCGCTTTGTATTGTGGATGGTGCACAATCATTGGGACACGGTCCGGTCGACGTGCAGGAAATGGAATGTGATTTCTTCGTTACATCGGCACATAAGGCCTTTGGGCCGACGGGTATTGGATTTCTTTATGGGAATTCTAAGTATCTCGAGTGTTTTAAGCCATACCACCTAGGCGGGGGGATTGTCGAGCGCGTTGCTTTTGACCAGGCGGCAACCTTTCGCGAAATTCCGACTCGTTTCGAAGCGGGCACATCCAATATCGTTGGCATTGCGGGACTACGGGAAGCGATCCATTTCCTTCAAAAAATTGATTGGACTGCGGCACAAATTCATAGTGAGCGACTAAGGCTCCGTGTTTTCGAAATTTTGGAGCAAAATCCGTCCATTGAAATTTTAAAACCGAACAATCGGCGCACTGGAACTATTTCCTTCATCCACAGGTCCGTTCATCCCCACGATGTGGCGAGTATTTTTGACAGTGAGGGCATGGCGGTCCGTGCGGGGCACCACTGTGCGCAACCGCTTATGAAAGCGCTTGGCGTCAACGGTACGGTACGCCTATCGCTTGCGCTTTACAACACCGAAGAAGAAATTGAGACACTTATCCCTGCATTGCAAAAAGTTGGTCGAATTCTACAAAAAAATAACGCCAAAACTATTGAATTTTGACGTTTATATTTTTGATTTGATTTTGATTTTTTATACGAATTGGACTGCTTCGACTTCCTGTCTCTATGCTTCGAGTTCCTGTCTCTGCGCTTCGAACAATT
>JAIRZB010000032.1 GCA_031267435.1 Puniceicoccales bacterium
CCTCTTGCTGCACATCCGCAATCGACAACTAAAAAACGATCATCTTTCTTTAGAAGTATAAAATTTCCTTGCCCAACTGAAAAAACATACATTTCTAATGTGCCAGTACCTAGGCAGGCAACAACACTACACCACAGGAAAACGGCCAGAAAAAATAAACTACGAAAAAAATACTTCATATTGTTATCGATAATCGCGGGCCTGACAGGTTACAATCTCACGAAAACGCTCATCTTCACTTAATACCCCTATCGCGTCTAAAAAATCATTTCTTATTTGCGAATTGTTTTTAAAAATATCGGTATCGGAATGATATATCAAATTATTCAAAGCGGTTCTTATTTCCATGGGATCACGGGGAAATGCATACAATCGCAATATATTAAGGGCAACAAGTTTTTTCGTTTTATCGCTTGAATTAGCATCCAATAAACCTTTTATATTTTCAGGCAAAGAACCAAAATTTTGTCCTGCGAGATCTAAAAGGTGAACCTTTTGTTCTGCCTCATCTACCTCATCTAGATTTCCGGAATTTATACCACTCTCAAGTCGTTGAACCTCATCGATGGCATCTTGGCTCGGTTTTCCGAATGTATTCATAGAAAAAAATCCCAAACCAAAAATAATACATAAACTAACTTTTCCACTCATAACAAAAACTTACTTTAGGGGAAAATTCGAGAAGTCAAGAAGTCAAGGCTAAAAAATGAATTTTAAATGGAATTTCACATAAAACTTTCTTGAATCGCCTCTATGTCCGCGTATTCTAGCTTGCTTTGTCGGTTTTTGCTGGAAAACCTTAGGAGAACAAAAAGCCTTATCACTATTGAACCGGATACAGTAGTCTATCTGGTATAGGAGTTGTTCCATCAAAAAGGTGCAAATTATCACCATCCGTGGTGACCAGATAGCCTGCACCATCGGTCGCTTCACAGGTTATGAATACGGGCGAAGTAATAGACAGTCGTCCATTGCTGTGTCGGTAATTATGCTGTGTAACTTGTGGCATATGGGGCAGCAAAGGGAGCACGGCAGGTCGAGGAAGACGATCATTTTCCATCGGATTACTTGAAATAATAAAAATTACTTCTCCACATTCGTTTTCTAGCAAAACTCTGTGGGCTGCTAAAGTCAGAGCAAGGGTTCCATTGCTATTGCTCCCATGATGGGGGAGAACGATGCAACAATGGGTACATCCATTACTTTCTTCACTTAGTTTAGCCATAAACGCTCCAGCATTTAAATTTAAATAGTCCCCATCGGCATCTCCGGGTAATATAAAAAGCACCTTCCCATATTTAACAAAAACAATGAGATTATTTTCATGAACTTCTTTAGCATTTTTGGGCGGAACCAAACAGCTTATGGAAACATCTTCGCCCAAATAATCACGTGGAACACAACCGACTACCTCCAATGTTTTCGAAAAAGACGACCAAAAGCTTTTGGCTAACTTCTCAATCCAGATTGGTGCTCGTATCCGGTTGAAAAAATTCCCCAAATATCTAAAAAGGCAAAAATGATCCTGATGGTTATGGGTTACAAGAAATATGCAATCCTGTTGCCCTCCGAGCGCATTAAGTCTTCTATGAATCGAACCACCTGATTGCATTTTGGACATATATTGCGGTAGTGGACCTGTCCCAACTTTCCCTGAGCCGGCATCAATGACTAAATATCGAGAATCTTGTTTCATTAGTACAAAATTTCCCTGCCCAACCGAAAAAACATACATTTCTAAAGGAGATGCCGAAACTCCACTTGGCAAGACATTCCCCAATGAAACCAACAAAAAAACGGAGAAAAAACACCTCATTTGTCAACTCTCTTCTATTTCCATGCTTTCTTTTGCTTACCTAGCTACAAGGTCCTGTTGGTGACAGGCAATGATTTCTTGGAAGCGACTTTTTTGGCTTTCTTCTACATCCAACTCTTTTACTGCATCGAAAAATGCCCGCCTTTTCTCATTGTTGTCGATAAAATCTTGCGTACGGAAAAGTACATCGCTTACAACGTTCCCAATTTCCGTGGGATCATTTGGAAATGCATAAAGGCGGAAAACATTGTAGGAAAGATTTTTTTTCGCATCATCTTCCCTATTTTCGCCCAGCAATTCTTTTACACTATCGGGAAAGGAATTGAAATTTTTCAATGACAACTCAAGAAGGCCTCCCATTTCATTTACTAATCCAACACTATTCAACTCCCCGGAATTTATTCGGTTTATAGCATTCCGAACTCGCTCAATAATTCTAAGATCTGGCCTTCCTAATAATTCCCCACTAAACATCCCCAAACCAAAAATAATACATAAACTTACTTTTCCACTCATAACAGAAACTTACTTTGGTGGAAAATTCGAGATGTCAAGAAGTCAAGGTTAAAAAATGAATTTTAAATGAAATCTTACACAAAACTTTCTTGAATCGCCTCTATGTCCGCGTATTCTAGCTTGCTTCGTTAATTTTTTACTAGAAAATGGAGCGAAGTGAGAATCCATATCCACACGCATGGTTGCCGGTTAAATGCGGCCGAATCGCGCACCCTCATCGAAACACTCGAGGCCGCTGGCCATGATGTCGCCCACGCTATGGATCCATCGGTCGATATTGCGGTCGTAAATTCCTGCGCCGTTACGGATCAGGCCGAATCAAAATGTAAACAAACCATTCGACAAATTGTTCGTACTCAACCTAACGTCGCCCTAATCATTACCGGTTGCCTCGCTGAAAAAAATCCCCAGGCAATTTTGAATTGCCACCACCGTATTCTCATTCTAGGAAATTCCGAAAAACACCGCGTAATCAACCATATCCATGCCCTGGATTTACGAAAAAATTTCTCAAAAATTATACAAAATCCCCTGGAAAACTCGAGCTTCGAAATTCCCTGCTTTTTGCATCATCCCTATCGAGAACGCTACAATTTGAAAATTCAGGAAGGATGTAATTTTTTCTGTTCCTATTGTATTATTCCTCAATTGCGCGGTCGTGCACGTAGCCGGGATTTTAAAAATTTAGTCGAAGATGCCACGGTTCATGCCCAAAAAGGCGCCAAAGAAATCGTTCTAACCGGCATCAATATCGGTGCCTATGAAAATGATTCAAAAAATTTAGCCGATGTTATCACCGCATTAAACGAAATCCCAGAAATTCAACGCATACGCCTGAGTAGCATAGAACTCCAAACCATTCCCGATACCGTGCTGGAACAAATGGCCGATAATAATAATAAACTAGTCAAATATTTACATCTCCCAATCCAATCGGGCAGTGACCGTATTCTACGACTAATGCGCCGCCGTTATACCATTGCCGAAGCCCAAAATTATCTCGAACAAGTGGCTAAACAAATTTTTGGTATCGGTCTGGGAACGGATTTAATTGTTGGATTTCCCGGCGAAACGGAAAAAGACTTTACATGTTCCGTCGATCTCATCCAAAATTTCCCCCTGCAATATGCCCATGTTTTTTCTTTTTCGCGTCGAGAAAAAACCATCGCTAATCTCATGAAAGACCAATTTATTGATTCAAAGGAAATTGAACGTCGTAGCAAAATCTTACGCGCTTTAAGTAAAAAAAAACATGGACAATTTTTAGAACAACAACTCGGTAAAATTGAAGCGGTACTCTTCGAAAACGAAGAAAAATTTGGATTTCCCGGACTCACGGAAAATTATATCAGGGTTTTGGTCAATAACCATTCAACGGATCTCTCGAACCAAATTAAAAAAGTCCGTTTGATAAAAAATTATACAACACATATGCTCGGAGAAATCGTTGCAGATTGATTGAATTTGTCTATTAAATACGCCATGGTAAAAGCCGTGATAGTCTCTCACCATTTTTTTCTAAAAATGCCCTACGTTCATCGGCCCCTAGGGAAAAATATTTTTTGTGCTGAGACTTTAATAAAGTGCCAATCGTAATTTCCATAAATGCGAGATCCTTTGGATCAATATTATCTTCGCCTAAAGTGCCTAGGCCCATGTTTATTTTTATTAATTGCGCATCGGTATTTAAATATTTCAGCGAAATACCATCGCTTTCAAACCTTACCAAATGAATTTCGAATAAAACAACGACTTCAGAAATAAGGTTTGCCAATTTTGCAACTTTGTCTCCATCGTCTCCAATAAATTCTGTGTATAGGTCCACCACAGTCTCAAAAGCTTGCCAAATCGTTGCACAGGAAGTTGCATCTTTGATTGATTTAAATAGCCCACAGGGCGAAGTAGTCGTAACATCACCGCCGAGAACAGACGGAAGACGTCCCATGCTGTAACATAGTAACTGTGGCCCATCCGCGGAATTAACAAAAAATACTAGCGAAGGATAATTTGTAACCGGACCCCCGGTCGGAAAATATTGGAAGGGGTAACACTGTTCCCGAAGCAATAAATTGCCCATGGAAACACACCTATTATCGAAATTTTTTTCAATCTCATTGAGTATATTATAAGCCTCTAAAATAAGTTTTGGTTTCGTCGTTTCATTTTTTTTGTAATCCAAAATTGCGTTTACACCCAAAATTGCGGCAGTCGCAATGGTTACCGTAAGACCACTTGCAACCAAAAATTCCAGTATCGTAAATCCTGAATTACTTTTATGCACCCGCATAACCCTCTCGGAACGTAAGCGTTTCGCCGCTAAAGTCGAAGTAATTTTCAATTTTTCTTGAATTTAAAGGTTTTTGTTTCAGTTTCCTGGACATTATATGTTTCGACAAATCGTCAAATTTATTCAGTCTTGCTTGAGGAGGTTACATATACTACCGGAATATCCTAAAAAAATTTCTAAAACAACACTGCAACAGCTTCCCGTATGCTTCTATGAAGGCGATATTCGATTTATCAATGATACCGAAAGCGCCAAAAAAGCCATGGAAGCTATTTTACAAGAAGACATTTTAGGCTTTGATACCGAAAGTAAGCCTTCTTTTTCAAAGGGCGAAAAGCATGACCCTTCGATTGTACAGATGGCAACGGCTTCGCGCGTCTATATTTTCCAACTCGATAAAACGGATCGACTTAAATTCTTAAAACCCATCTTTGAAGATGGATGCATCTTGAAAGTAGGTATTGCGATCCGGGATGACGTTTTAAAGTTGCGCGATATCGAAAATTTCCAACCGGCCGGATTTAAAGACATCAGTGACCTGACTAAAATGCTCGGCATTGAACAGACTGGTCTACGTAACTTAGCCGGAATCTTATTGAAATGTCGCATTTCAAAGGCATCACAGGTTACCGACTGGTCCCAGGAAAATCTTTCAGCACGCCAATTGACCTACGCAGCAACTGACGCTTGGATTAGTCGAAAACTTTATCTGAAAATTTCAAAACCAATGCAATAAAAATCCCACCAGAGGGCTCCGCCCTCTGGACTCCCGCAAGGAGTCACGGACTCCTTGACCTCGGT
>JAIRZB010000073.1 GCA_031267435.1 Puniceicoccales bacterium
AGGGGAAGGATTCCCCTTGCCCTGGCGGGGGATTCTAGGGGCGAGGGGCCCTTAGGGGGGCCAATTTTTTTTAATTGTAGAAAAAATATTGAATTTTCGTTGATATTTTTTACAATTAATAAAGAATTAAAATATTATGGAAATTCAAGATGCACTAGGATACAATCGTGATAGCGCAATACTAAGTGATAAGGCCTTGCAAGAGTACGTCAATTTGCGGTTAATGTCACTTGGGTTAAGCGGGTATAAAAAAGATCTGCCAATTACAAAAATTGCGGAACCTTTGCTAACTTTAACTAATGATTTGCGGCATTTGTTGCTTGACTACAATTGTCCCGCCGACCAACGGATCATCGATTTTTGTGAATGTTATTTTCAGGACTTACCGACCGACGAGAAGCACTATTGGATTCCCCGTCATACGTTTATTTCCGATCGCCATGGTGTATCGCGGATACTTTCTCTTCCACCGGATGACGATGAATTTCATTCGGAGCACATCGACAGTTATCGTGTATATCAGGGAATTTTACACAATCCGAAAATTGATAAGCGGACGACTAGTGGTATTTTTCATATCGTTGAAGGCGAATGGGCCGTACCCGCCGATAAAATTGAAGTTCCAAAATTAGCATTTGTTCGTTTATTGGCGCATGCTTGCCATCCTCCTAAGAATATGCTAGAACTTCCGTTTACTGCGACGCAGCGTAGGAAAGCATATACATTTGTTTCGGGATATCTAAAACCAATTATTTGTCCTGCCATTGCGGATTATTGTTGTGAAAAGAGAATGGAAATTCGATTTTTTGTACCCGGTTCGCTGGTTAATTTTCTTGATATGGCGGAGAGTATTTTTGGCAATGCGGGTTCACCGATGTCTTCCGAGAACGATCCCGCTATGGATCCGGAGACCTGGACCGGCCACACTGGCTGTATCATCGTTGCTCCCCATTTGACTAAACTGACAAAAAAAGAACTTGGTTTGCCCCATATTTCCGGAGCGACGGAACGGCAAAAGCGCGATGGTATGTGTTGGGAAAAGGAGAACGAACTCTACCATAACGGTCAGCCCTTTAAGGTTATGGTACGCGACAAAAGTGGCGTAATCATTTCAGTTATCGCCGACAGTTATAACGGCTATGGCAAAAAAGAAATAAAAACACAGATGAGCTATTCGGCAAATTTATTTGGACTTTGCGAGGAAGAGCATTCCGGTGGTGCTCTAGCCAATCCGCGCTACGATTTGGGCGACGATTTTAGAATGGATTATATCGAAAAGTCCAATCAAACGCTAGCTTTTCTAGCCAAATATTATAGTCAGCAAATTGATTTTAGGAGGGAAGGATATGGCGTTGACCGGGAGTTTTCGGATATTATTTATGTTCCGGAAGACGCGCATTTTTCCAAGATCGACCAGAGTATTACGTGGCAATACGGTGGAAAAATGGGACAGTTACGTATTATTCCCCACTGGACCTATATTTTACCAAACGGCTATCAAGTTGAATTAAAAAAAGATCCTCGATCGCAGCAATGGCAGCTCATAGGAACCATTGGCGAGGGGCTTTTTTGCCATAAGCCATCGACCGTTTCCGGAGGTGGCAAGTCTGAAATTTCAAAATCCATAGAAGATAATATCTCCATGGGAAGCTCTGTGGTACGTGATTTCGAAAAAGATTGCTTGGAAGTAAATAAAATTTTGCAAATGAATTTTGATCATCGCCACCGGGATCCCAGCAAAAAAAATCTTCCAATTCTTGATCGTAAGCGTTCTTTGGGGTCCGTCATACAAATGTTTCAACAGAGTGACGACCACACCGACGATTATAATGCGTGGCTACAAACGATTCCTTTCAATGTCAAGGAATTCATTTATACACTCAAATTACACTACCGCGAAGGTTGGGGGGGAAATTGGAAGAATCATTTTTCCGTAGATCTCGTCAATGGCGTAACGGGCCATGAATTAAAATATCTAAACCAAAAGGTTGTTGCCCGATATTTGCGCATTGGTTTACGATCGGACCATTCCTGGAATATGTTTTCTTTGCGTGAGGATTTCTATTCTTCGCGAAAAATTTCCATGGAAGACGACATTACGGCGAGTGTAACCGTTCCTATCAAACATCTAAAGCAGTTGAAGAAACCCTACGATTCGGTAAAATTTGTAGAAAACTGCGAATATCGGCTTTACCAACGTCCCGATGATGCCATTGAAGCGGGCTACGATCATGAAGCGGAATTCGATTTGACTCTGCCCGATTCCTTTGTTTGTAATTACCAACCTCTTACCAAATCTGATGTTCAAAGGATTGTCGACGATAGTATAAAATTTTCAAAATACACGCCTGTTATGCGGGGGTTTTTATTGAAATTTTTACAAGACGAATATGCGCCCAGATACGTTGTTTGCACCTCGCATCAACGGGTTATGTCCAACGGTAAATTGAGTAGCAACATGCGCTATTTACAGGTACGGAAAGACATTACTCAGCGGCGTTTGATGCACATCACCGAAATGGGAATGCGCCTTGCCCGCGGTGTCCAATCGACCGATCCACTGTACTGCGCTGTGGATGTGGTCATTGCTGGCCGACGAAATAATGCGCCGGAAGAAGGTGTCAAACCCCTATCGGTCCATAATCCATTGCATTACTTTGAGTTGCCCGAGCTATTCATGGAGTTTGCTTCAAATATGACCGGCAAATCACCATCGACGACGGGAGCCGGTTTGGAAGGCGTCATGACCAAGGCTCCATTTAATGCGCTAACCCAGATCATCGATTTGAACAATGCATTTTTAAGTTTTGTTGTTAGCGGCTATCATGGGTTCATTTCTTCGGCGGGCATGATCGGGCCTTATATTAAAGTTGGCCATGATATTTCTTACCTTATTCCCGAGATTTTTAGCCGTATGAAAGCGGAGGAACGGGATCCAAAATTTCTAATTGAAAATGGTTATTTGGAAAGGTGTCAAGATTTCGAATATAATGGTAAAAAAGTGGAAGCGAGTCGCTTGGGCTATCGTATTAATCGAAAATTTACCACTGCATTTTTTGGACGTATTTTGACTTCTCCGGAGGCAGTTTTCCCCGATGAAATGTTACAACCGGAGAAACAAAACATGAAAATTTTTATGGATAGCATGGCGAATATAGTGGATGCGCACCGTCGGGCAGCGCTACAATTCTTCGAAGACCGAACCATAGGTGGCGCATGTTTACCGATGAAAGCCTTACTGCACATCATGGCGTATGGCGACTATGAGGGCATGAAACTCGACTCATTGGAATTCCGTCAGCTATTCGATCGCCGAACCATTATGGAAAGTGACTGGTATCGGGAGCGTTTAGCGGTCTGTCAAAAAATTCAGGTTCACCATCTGCGCCGCTGCGTATGTTATATGAAAGAATTCACAAAAAAAGAATCCAATCGAGAATATGTGTATTCCATGCATATTCGTCGGCGCATTAGGGACTGTCAAATTCGCTTGGAATATATTAGTTCCGATGCTTATTTGCAAGATTTATACGGTACCATTGGTGCCGATCCTCAGGTATTATGATGGGGATATTCCTAGAATTCTGCAAAAACCTTACAAAGTTTTAGCGATATTTGATTCCAGTCCTCGGGCTGGTCAGTCCTCGGGCTGGTCTTTGGCCATTCGTCCTATTCGTGGGCAGTGCCCATGGATGTGACGGAGGTCCAGGAGGCGATGCTTCCCGGTAGGAGAGTAAGAATTTTTTTATGGTCCATTGGCGAACCAAAAAAATTTCATTGCAAGTCGATAAATTCATAAAAAATTCTTGCAATGTAATCTGGAAATCTCACTTTTATTGGCGATCGGTCCTCCAATGTCCCGTTCGTCTAGTCTGGTCCAGGACACAGGATTTTCATTCCTGCAACATGGGTTCGAATCCCATACGGGACGCCAATTGTTTCCATGTTTTGTAAAAAATTTCGTGGAAAATTTGTCTACCAAATGGTCGATAAAAAGAAGTGTTGAAAATTTAAACTTTGGATGGGGGAAGTTTTTTTTCAATAATTAGTTGGTCCAAGAAATGTTGAAAAGAAATCAGTTTTCGAAAAGTAAACGAAAAGTAAAATTCCGAGGAGGAGTCAGATTTTAAAAAATGAAAATAATGTACTCAGGGATAAGACTTGATTCAAAGTGAGGTGAGTCATGTCCTGAAAAAATTAGTCCTTGACAAATTGAACTAAAATTTAAGAGTAAAACTAATTGCCCTTATCGTCTAGCGGTTAGGACGTCGGATTCTCATTCCGGAAACCGGGGTTCAATTCCCCGTGGGGGTACCATTGTATTTTAAATGTAGGAAGGATTCCCCTTGCTCTTGCTAAGCTATGGGGCTCCGCCCCATACCCCGCAAGGAGTCACGGACTCCTTGACCTCGGTATGCGGCCAAA
>JAIRZB010000050.1 GCA_031267435.1 Puniceicoccales bacterium
ATCCATGCTAAAAGAGAATTATGGACTCCAGGAGAGTATATTGCGGCAGTCAAAAAAGTAGTCAGAATCAATAAAGATGAACCTGAAGCAAGCGGCTCCGCGATTATGGCAGAGGATGTCAATTCGTTACTTAGTAGGTTGGGCAGCAACCGAACCTACTGGGGGACTCGAAAGAAGCTCCTCGCTATTAAAGAAGTTTTATGTCAGCGCAAAGACTTATGGCAAGATGCCGAACTTTTGTTTTGCTACAAGCCCCTAGCGAAGTACCGAAATGATCTTGACAAATTACAGCAAGATATACAGGAAGCCACCGATAGGAGAAACTTTAGTCGGAAAGCTCTCGGCATAATGATCAGATCTATAGGAGAGAATCCCAATAGTTCTGCCAGTGAAATCGCCGCAAAATTGAAGGAATATCCAGAATTTCCGAGACGAAGACGAAAAACAATTATAAGGACCGTCGAATTTATTCAAGGGCTTGAGTGGTCTGATTGGTCACGTTTATATCGTCTTATACTTCGTTCAAACTTCGAAGGAAATCGGAAAAATACCATTGATGACATAGCCGAAGTGGAACAAGAAAATCTGAAAAAAAGAAGGACAAAGAAAGAGAATTCAAGCTATATGCAATGGAGTGAGCCGGAAACTGAAATGGTGATAAAAGTAGGATGCGAATATTCAACACAATTTCTACAAAACTCAAGCGAATATACTGTGAATTGGAACCAAATACCGAAAGAAGAACTGAAATTGTTTGAGCGTAGAAGTATTGAAGCACTAAAAAAGCAATACCATACAGTCGCGCGCGCTTGCAGAAGTCTTTTCGGAGAGGATATTGTCCAATTGCATGAAAGATTAGGTGGAGATCTAAAGGTTAAAACAAAGCCAGAAGATTTTACAAATCAAGCTGAAGCGCTCCGGTTGGGATACGTAGGAAAATCGTTTATCGAAGTTTTAACGGAAGAAACATACAGAGTGAGACGCGAGCGAGCTATTCAGGCTTCTTCAGACTAATTCTTAGGGATTATTTGCTTTCATTTTTTGGGGAAGTTGTTCTATGGACCTCATGGATTTACTCGATTTTAAGCAAAAAGTATTTTTAGTCATGGGCGTTGCCAATAAAAAAAGCATCGCCTGGACCATTGCTCAGTTGCTCGAAAAATCAAGTGCCCATGTGATCTATAGCGTGCGCTCCGAAAAACGTTTAGAATCCCTAAAAGAATTGCTAAAGGATCGCGAAGTGCATGTTTGCGACGTTGAAAACTTTGAGGAAATTCAAAACCTAGCGGCGGTAATTGGAAAAAAATATTCCCAACTTGACGGATTTGTTCATTCGATTGCTTTCGGAAATTATTCGGAAGGGTTCAAACCCTTTCACGAAACAAAGCGCATCGACTTTTTACAGGCAACGACAATTTCCTGCTTTTCGCTGGTAGAAATTGCAAACGAACTCAAACATTTATTGGCACGGAATGCATCCGTTGTTACCATCGGCATTTCTTCACAGGTCGCAGCTCCAGCCTATGGATATATGTCGCCGATCAAAGCTGCGCTTGAAAGTGTCGTGCGATTTTTAGCCAAGTCATTCAGCAAAGATAGTGAAGTTCGCTTCAATTGCATCAAAGCGGGACCGCTAAAAACAAGCGCCTCCGCGGGTATTCCGGGGTCTATCGATAATTATTTATACGCCGAAAAAATGACCCTTCGCAAACGTGCCATCACGGCACAGGAGGTTGCGAATGCTGCTTTATTTCTTCTTAGCGATCTGTCGAGCGGAATTAATGGTCAGGGAATTGTCGTCAATGCCGGCATGGACTTCAACTACTTCGACGAAGAATTAGTGCAACCAAATTAATTAAAAAAATTTCATTTTTGCTGGCCATATTTCTCATTTTTTGAAAGAAAAAGTCGCGCCATGAAAAAATATCGACTTCATTTCAATCGGTTTCAAACTTGAATTATCGAAGCTAATATAAATTTTTGCACTATTTTACTTGACACGTTTTCATCTTTATGAGAGAAAGGTGCTGTCATGAAAAATATTAATCTAAAAATATGCGCGTGTGTGAGCGCTTTGTTCGCGTTCGTTGGTATGAGTTTTGGTTCGGAAGATTTGCCTTCCGGGGTTTTATCAAGGATTCATTGGAAATAGCTCCCCTGCCGGCGGAATGATTTCAATTAGATTCAGACCCAGGTTCAGACCCAGGGATACCTTCACCAGAATTGTATGAAATGAATACAAAACACATAATGTGGTTGCATGCCGTTCAGAGAAAAAAATTGATCAAACTTCAATTGGAAAACACAAAGGCATTAATGCAGGAACTGAAGAAGTTGCAATGGAAACAATTTGAAAAATTCCAACTAGTATCTAAGTCATTGATTGAAAAACCGTAAGAAGAATAACGGGGAGGATAGGTAACTGATTTTTTAACAATGCCGTTTTATTTTACTTGTCATTATTCGAAATTTCGCAATACTGAGTAACACATGAAGATTGGTATTGTAGGTTCAGGTTTTGTAGGAAGTGCAACGGCATTTCAATTAGCAATGAGTGGGACCGCCCACGAAGTTCTTTTAATCGATAAGGATGCGGCACGTGCGGAAGCGGAAGCAATCGATATTAGCCACGCAACCCCATGTGCCCATTGTAATCGCATTCATTCGGGTGACTATAACGATCTCGTCGATTCCGATATCGTTATTCTTACGGCCGGCGCTAATCAAAAACCGGGCCAAACACGGCTCGATCTCCTAAAAATTAACGCACAAATTTTTAAAGAAATTGTTCCGCAAATAATAAAATATGCTCCCAATGCCATCCTTCTCGTCGCCTCAAACCCCGCGGATGTTATGACCGAAATTACGCTGAAGCTGTCCGGATTACCGAAATCGCGGATTATTTGCAGCGGTACCTTGCTCGATAGTTCCCGCTTCTGCGTCGAGCTTTCGAAATTTCTAGGCATTTCAGCGGAAAGTATTAGCGCCTATGTCCTCGGAGAACACGGCGATAATGAGGTGCTTGCCTGGTCAGAAGCCAATGTCGGTATCATGAATATCCACGAATTTGCTGCAATTTGCGGTAAAAATTTCACGGAAGATGTGAAAAATGAAATCGATGACAATGTGCGCAATGCGGCCTATAAAATTATCGAAGGCAAGCGTGCAACATTCTACGGTATCGCCGGTGCTTTAACAAAAATTTGCCATTCAATTGCCATGGATTCCAACGCAATTTTACCCATTTCATCACACCACGATACCATTGAAAGTGCCAACAATGTTTGCCTGGCAATGCCAACAATTGTTAATCGTTCTGGGGTTGTAAAAGTCCTATATCCCAATTTGGATGAAAAAGAACGTGTCGCTCTCGATAAATGCGCCAAAGTTATCGAAAGTTATACGCAGCAAATCATAGAGGAATTGTAAGCAAAAAATATCATTGGAAGATGCAGGTTCAATTAACTTGCATCCACTTTAGCCCACTGCCATTGCGAATAAAACGCTTTAAACTTTTTTGTTCGGTCAAGAATCGGTCGAAGTTTAGACTTCAATTGGTCCATGGAACGTATCAGATTCTGAACATCGGGCCCCGTTCCTGCCGCACCCCGATACCATTCTCTCCAAATGTCCTCGCCATCGTTGTATCGTCCTTCGATCGGAGAACAATGAAAATATCATCGATTTAGCTGTGCTATGGCCTTTAGGATTGCCGTGCTATCGATGCCATTTTCCCATCCGGAATCACCAATATCTGCCCCATTTCTCTCTCGTACACATCCT
>JAIRZB010000067.1 GCA_031267435.1 Puniceicoccales bacterium
GTCCGTGACTCCTTGCGGGGTATGGGGCAGAGCCCCATGGCTAAACCCCCTAAGGGCTACTCGCCCTTAGAATCCCCGCAAGAGCAAGGGGAATCCTTCCCCTTGCAATCCCCTTGCAAGGAACACAGTTCCTTGACCTAGGAGGCCCCGCCCGCGGCGTCGCCGCGGGCGGGGGCCACTAAGTTGACCCTGCGGCCAAACCATGCGAAACTTTCGCATGGCTTGGCCGCTAAACGAGGTCAAGGAGTCTGCGACTCCTTGCGGGAGTCCAGAGGGCAGAGCCCTCTGGACTATAAAAATTAGATCTTGAAATTTGTTTTATTTTCGATTTAGCGAGTGACGTTAGTATAGTGACTTATGGAAGGTGGTCTCATCCGTGATTTTGCAATTTTAATTGGTACGGCAGGGGTAGCAGGCTTTATTTTTTATTTCCTGCGATTGCCGTTATTGTTAGGGTATATTTTGAGTGGCCTGATTATCGGTCCCCATTTATTTTTCTCGCAATACATACAAAACTATGAAGTTTTGCAGCAATTTGGCGATTTGGGGGTAATTTTCTTGATGTTTTACATCGGATTAGAATTTGATCTCGATAAGTTACGGCGAACATTAGGGCCATCGCTATTGGTGGTTATTGTTCAAACGGTCGTCATGATGTTTGTTGGGATTTTGTCGGCGAAATTTCTAGGTTGGTCCGGGTTAAATGGATTATTTCTTGGCGCACTCATGGCGATTAGTTCGACGATGATGACAATTCCCGTACTGAAGGAACAAAATGCACTCAATACGCATTTTGCGCAGTTAGCGATTGGTGTTTTAGTATTGGAGGATTTTGTGGCGATACTGCTTCTCATCGTTCTTTCCGGTATTTCAGCGAGTGGATTTTTCGAATGGAAGGAGGTTTGGCAGGTAACATTTTTGGTGGGTGTTTTTGTCGTTATGGTTTTTGTACTCGGGCGATTTTTTGGAGCCAAGATTGCTTTCTGGCTGCAAAAAATGGGATCCACGGAATTATTGGTTCTTGTTGCCGTTGGCTTTGCGCTTTTTTTGGGGGAAATTGCCGATCGGATGCATTTTTCGGCGGAGTTGGGTGCATTTTTAGCGGGATCGGTTTTATCGCAATCGGTCATTGCCCATAAAATTAATGAGGTAACAGAGTCGTTGCGGAATATTTTTTGTGCGGTTTTTTTCGTTACGATTGGAACACTAATTGATCCTGTGAAAATTTCGGAACACTGGCTAGCGATTGTAATCATTAGTCTAGTGGTAACGGTGGCGCAAATTTTTGTTTGTTGGTTTGGATTATTTCTTTCTGGAGAAGAATCGAAGACTTCCTTTTATGCTGCGATTTACAAGGCGCAGATTGGTGAATTCAGTTTTGTTATTGCTGCATTGGGCAATTCGTTGGGCGTGACAGATTCTTCGCTGATGACACTAGCAGTTGGGGTTTCGGTTTTCAAAATTGTTTTGGGTTCGTTTCTACGAAAATATATTGAGCCACTTTATGGAACATTGACAAAGATTGCTCCCAAAGCGATTCTTAATATGGGTCAGTTTTATTTAAATTTTCTCCAAGTTGCTAGGATGGAGGTGGAAAAAATGACGCTGCTACGGGAAGCAAAGGGATTTTTATTGCGACTAATTTGGTATTTTTTGCTCGTTGTAGGTCTAATGGGATTATCGTCCTACCTATCGAGTTTAGTTTGCGGTGACACATTTTCCTTCACAAAGGACCATGAAACGTTGTCGCTAACTGCAGTATGGGGTACCGCTGCTTTTATTATTATGCCTATTTTTGCGGGTGTGGTACGGAATGTCGATGCCATTATTAGTCTTGTTTTGGACAAAATTTTTGTTTCCATTGACCATGCTAATAAGCAGGACAACCGTAGCATTCGGGTGATGCGTCACGTTGTTTTGGGAGTTTTTCTGCTGTTTTTCGGAATTATTTTTGTCTCCGTTTCTTCAAATTACATTCCCACAGGATATCCGTTGACGGTTTTTGTTCTTCTATCGGGATTACAGGGGATATTTTTCTGGCGTGATTTGCTGAAATCGAACAATCGCTTTGAGCGGATGTTTCGGGAGACATTTATTGCCGAAGTCCAGGAAAAAGAGGATGAATATCGCAGTACGATTTTGCAAAAAGCAAAGGAAAAATATCCCTGGTCCGTACAAATTAAAAATTATCGTTTGCCGAAGAATAGTGCATATGTGGGCAAGAAAATTTCTGGATTACGGATTCGAGAAAAAACTGGAACGACGATTGCAGCCGTTTCGCGGGGCGGCTACACCTGTTATTCGCCTTCGCCCGACGCCGTTTTATTTCCCGATGACCATTTATTATTCATAGGTGAAGCGGAGCAAATCGAAGCCGCAACAAAATTTTTGAGTGAAGAAGTAACTGAGGCCGTTCGGGCCAATCGCATGGAATTTGCCATCGATCATTACTGCATTACGCCGACGAGTATATTTTTAGGCAATACAATTGCGGAAACGGGGATCCGTAGTCGCTTTGGAGTGAACATTGTGGGCATTCAGCGCCGAGGGGAGAAAATTACCGCTCCAGATCCGCTAATAGCATTGGAAAAAAATGACATTTTAATTTTAATTGGCCCCCAATATGCCATTGAAAAATTAAAGGAATCGGAGTTGACTCAGGCGTTGTAATTTTTACATTGCAGGAATAGCAAGGAATATGGCGCATGAAAGGGCTCAAAGAAGTTAAGAATCGGATTCGGGCGGTCGATAGTGTATCGAAGATCGCGCAGGCGATGCAACTTGTTGCAGTATCGAAGATGAAACGGGCCCAAGATTTTGCAATCGGGAGCCGTCCCTATTTATTGCATCTATCGGAGATTATTTGTTGCCTATCGGAGAAAAAAATTCAGAAAAATAGGCATCCTTTTTTTATTCCCCGCGAGATTGGGAAGCGTTGCATTATCGTTATTGGAACGGATAAGGGGTTGTGTGGCGTGTTGAATAACACGCTTTTTAAGTCCATTCCCGGAGGAGAGAACTATTTTATATCGGTGGGACGCAAGGCGATGCAATTTCTAAGCCGTACTAAACACCCCTTACTAGCCAGTTTTTCGATTAATGATCGGGTTCAATACCACGAAGTTTTAGGAATTTGCGATCTCATTTCCAAGTTATATTTGAATGGAGAAATCGATAGCGTTGAAGTTTTATACCAGAAGTTTATAAATACCTTAACCTATGCACCTTCCCTGCAGAGAATGCTGCCCATGGAGGGGTTTCACGATGTTTTTAATCAAATGTTAAAATCAGCAAGTCTCGAACTGGAATATTTTCAGCGAGATGTCAGAGGATTACTTTTTGAGCCAGATATCGGACAAATTATCGACCATATGGCCAAAATTTTTCTCAAATATAATTTACATCAGGTGCTATTGGAGGCGAAGGCATCGGAGCACAGTGCACGGATGGTAGCGATGAAGAATGCAACGGATAATGCGGAATCGCTTTCCCAAGAGTTAAAGCTGGAGTACAATAAGGTACGTCAGTACGCGATTACGAATGAAATTATGGAGCTCGCCGCTTCGGCGATGGAAGATGATTAAAGGCCTATGCAAAATTTAGGAAAAATTATACAAATTATGGGAGCCGTGGTCGATGTACAATTCGAACGCGATCGAATTCCTGGTATTTATAATGCCCTTGAAGTTTCCTTGACGGAGCAGGAACCCTTGATTTTAGAGGTGCAGCAACATATCGGCGACGGTATTGTTCGCACTGTCGCAATGTCGGCAACGGATGGTTTGAGTCGTGGCATAGCGGTACGAGATACGGGGGAGACGATTACCGTTCCAGTGGGAGAGGGTGTATTGGGGCGAATTTTAAATGTAACGGGAAACCCAATTGACGGCCGTGGCGAAGTAAGGTGCGAGAAGAAATTGCCCATTCACCGTACTGCGCCCACTCTACTGGATCAGGATATTAACTCCGAGATTTTAGAAACGGGAATCAAGGTAATCGATTTAATTTGTCCCTTTGTGAAAGGTGGGAAAATTGGAGCCTTTGGAGGCGCTGGAGTTGGTAAGACGGTGGTCATTACGGAGCCCATCAATAATATTGCGATTGGCCATGGTGGATTTTCGGTATTTGCTGGTGTAGGAGAACGTTCCCGCGAAGGTAATGATTTATTTCATGAGATGGTGGGATCGGGAGTCATTAACGAGGAAGAGCCGGAGAAATCGAAGGTAACATTAGTTTTTGGTCAAATGAATGAGCCGCCGGGGGCGAGGATGCGCGTAGGATTAACGGGCCTAACCATTGCGGAATATTTCCGTGACGAACGCCATCAGGATGTACTATTATTTATCGATAATATTTTTCGATTTTCGCAGGCGGGTTCGGAGGTATCGGCGCTGCTAGGGCGTTCGCCATCGGCTGTAGGTTATCAGCCAACGCTTAGCCAGGAGATGGGGCAATTGCAAGAGCGCATTACATCGACAAAAAACGGCTCTATTACATCCTTCCAGGCGGTGTACGTTCCTGCGGATGATGTAACAGATCCGGCACCGGCTAATACGTTTGCTCATTTGGATTCGACTCTAGTCCTAGACCGAAAGATTGCGGCATTGGCATTATTCCCAGCGGTTGATCCTTTGGCGTCGACGTCGAAGGCACTTGATCCAAAGGTCGTCGGGCAACAACATTTCGATGTGGCACGTGGAGTCCAAGCGGTTTTGCAAAAATACAAAGAATTACAGGATATTATTGCGATTCTTGGCATGGACGAATTATCGGAAGAGGATAAGTTAACGGTAATGCGAGCTCGAAAGATTCAGAAATTTTTATCGCAACCCTTCCATACGGCAGAAACATTTACGGGAACGGAAGGCAAATATGTTTCGGCCAAAGAAACCGTTCGAGGCTTTACCATGATATTAGATGGAGAATTGGATCATATTTCCGAGAATGATTTTTACATGAAGGGGAGCATTGACGAAGTGATTGGTGTTGGAAAATAATATGGCACTTTTTGTTGAAATTATGACGCCGAGCCAGGTAATTTGTTCCCAGGAAGTTATATCTTTGGTAGTCGATTCCGTAATGGGTGAAATAGAAATCTTACCAGAGCACCGGCCGATCATCGTACTATTAGATGTTGGGAGTACGCGTCTAAAGTTTTCAGATGGTAAGGTTGAAACGATAGCCACTTCGTCGGGCATTTTGAAGTTAGAGAATGATCGGGCCATTTTAGTAGTTGAAGAGGCGATCAATATCCACGGATTACAAACGGCAGCAACGGTAGAAAATGCGAAGGCTTTGGCTCAAGAGGCTTTAAAAGCAACGATTAACCAGGGCAATTTGGAGCAAAATGAATTGGAACAATTGGAAGCCAAAATTCGGGCCGAGCTAAATAAAAAATTACAAAAATAAAATTATATATTTCTGTTTTCTTTAGAATTATTGTGCAAATTAAACAAAAACACTTGCCGCATAAATTGTACTTGCCACGCTCCATAAAAGACTTCCGAGCGCAATGCCCCTTAGTATTTTTTTTACCCTAGTAGTTTTTCGTATCATTATTTTATTTTTCACCCCTATTCTTTTACTATTCTTTTTATTGGTTGAAAAGTGTCAAGCTTTTCGAATTTTGAGGGCCACGTGCTGAGGACTATTTAAAATTCTCGCCATGGAATCTATTGCCGAGGACGTTTTGAAAAAAACTATGCGACAACCATATGGTGAAATACACATGGTTTTATGTTCGGATCACAAAATCGAAAAACGAAATATTTCGAATCACCCTGGAAAATGGTCGATTAAAGAACAATCGCTAAAAATTATTGGACGGTATTGGCGAAATTTGATTGATTTATTTTATCGACTTTTATAGCTTCGGGAGTGATTATAAGTTGCCATTTTCTAGGAAGCAGCAGCCAGGGTAATTGTTTACTTGTGAAGTCGACGGTTGGAAACTTTTTGATCGATGTCGGCCTGACAGGGCGGCAAATTATGAAGTGTTTACCGACATTTGGAGTTACAATTCAAGATATTGGAGCAATTTTTGTAACGCATGAGCATCTGGATCATTCTCAAGGTTTTCGTGGGTTAGCAAAACATACGCATTTTCAATGCTTTGCAAACCGGGCCACGGCGGAGGCGATCGATAGTAAATTTGGAAAATCTTTTTGTTGGAATTATTTTATAACAGGCGAAATCATCCACTATCAAGGGTTTGAAATTGAGACTTTTTCAATTCCTCACGATGCCATCGAGCCAGTTGGTTACATTTTTCGGAGTAAGGATGGCGGAAAAAGTTTATGTTGGATGACGGATCTCGGTTATGTTCCCCAAAATATTCGCGAACGCGTAAAAAAATCGGATATTCTCGTTTTAGAAGCGAATTATGATAATATTATGCTGGAAAATAATGAAAAACGTCCGCCGGCAATCAAGAATCGGATTCGCGGTCGCTATGGTCACTTGTCAAATGAGTCGGCATTTGATTTGATTGCCCATGGGACAGATGCGGACTGGCAGAAAATTTTTTTAGCACATTTAAGCCGTGATTGCAATGATTCGAAACTCCTGGAAACACTTTTTAGCAAGGATATTTTTCAAAGATTTGATATTACCGTAGTCGATCCTTATGATGCGGCTGGCATCAGCTATTCCTGTGTTTGATTCATGCCCAGAGGGCTCCCACAAGGAGGCTTCCCCAGAGGGCTCCGCCCTCTGGACTCCCGCAAGGAGTCACGGACTCCTTGACCTCGATATGCGGCCACACCATGCGATGTTTCGCATGGTGTGGCCGCAGGGTCAACTTTAGTTGCCCCGCCCGCGGCGAAGCCGCGGGCGGGGCCTTAGGCCCCCGGTCGGCCGGAACCACGGGCTGATGCCCGTGGTTCCGGCCGCAATCCAGGTCCAGGGGATGGATCCCCTGGCGGGGATTCTAAGGGCGCGCAGCCCTTAGATCGGTACAAAAAACAAAATCAGACTTAAGGTCTCCCGAAAGGAGA
>JAIRZB010000080.1 GCA_031267435.1 Puniceicoccales bacterium
GATCGATCGACGAATAGATCGTCGTCATTGGATTTCGCAATTCATGGGAAGCAATATTCACAAACATTCCGCGAATTTGGACCAATTCTTGCGATGAAACAAATTTTGAAAACATTTTCGCAAACTTACGCTCATACAAATAGCAAAGAATACTTGCGGTGAAAAATAAAATCCAAACAGCGAATGCGCAGCAGAGGTTGCTGCGCATTGATAAATAAATAAAAACCGAATAAATGGCAAAAATAGTTACTAGCAATGCTTTACCCACGAAATATCTTCAACTAAGCCCATCAAAAAAAGCAATATCTTTTAATAGAAAATCTATTTTTGTTGTTTTTTTTACGAAAATCGCCTTACTTCGATAATAAAGTCGATGATAAAATTACGCCGTCGCAATGAATTTTCGTAAAACTTTTAAGACAAAGCTTGACAAAAAAAGGCAAGCTCCTAGATTGCGAATTCATGGTTTGGGGTGGTAGCTCAATTGGTTAGAGCGCCTGCCTGTCACGCAGGAGGTCGCGGGTTCGAGTCCCGTCCATCCCGCCATTTTTTACTTGACGTATTTTCTATCGTCGATGTTTTTCTTTCGACATGGGTGCCATTACTTATAAAATAGGGCTAGCGGTATTATTGTCCTGTGTGGTTATGCTTCTCGCATTTATTGATAACGCTTGGCACGAACAAGAAGTATTTGTAATAGTCGGAAATTTTTTACGAATTATTATTCCATGTGTTGGCTGCTACATTAGTTTGGCCAGAGAGGATAAAATTGGCATTAAACAGTTTTTCTATACCATTTTAGTGACCATTCTGATAACCTATGCCATAAAATGGGCGACCTATCGCATGGATATCGGCATTCGGCCTTCCGGTGGTACAAAATCTTTTCCTTCGGGACATGCATCCTGCTCGTTCCAAGGCGCATTTTTTTTATCCAAGCGCTACGGTTGGAAGCTAGGAATTCCGGCACTTGCATTCGCTAGCTTGGCTATAGCCGTATTTATGGCCGATATCACCACTGGAGAGATATCATTGTAGGATTTTTTATTGCACTTCTGGTTAACAAATTATTCGTAACCCCAAGGACGACCTAGGTACTGCCCGCCTGATTCCTGCAAAAAAAAATCAACGGGGAAAATTTTTATCCGTACTCATTATCCGTACTCAAATGCCTTATTTTTGCAAGAAGAGGCACGTAGGATTATTTTTCCTGACCTACCCTCCTAAAACGCCTTTCCCTTGTGGGTTGCCTTAAAATCCTCGGCCTCATTCATTAACCGATCCTGGCGCTACAGTGCTCCATTATTTTTGCAGGAAGAGGCACGTAGGATTATTTCTTCTGACCTACCCTCCTAAGACGCCTTTCCCTTGTGGGTTGCCTTAAAATCCTCGGCCTCATTTATTAACCGATCCTGGCGCTACCCATGCTCCATTATTTTTGCAAGAAGAGGCACGTAGGATTATTTTTCCTGACCTACCCTCCTAAAACGCCTTTCCCCTGCGGGTTGCCTTAAAATCCTCGGCCTCATTTATTAACCGATCCTGGCGCTACCGGGTCACTCGTTTTCGAGCGAAAAAGCCCATTAGTCAATCTTAAAAATTTTTTCTGATAAATAAGTATTGACTAGTGGGAAATTGTGGGAAAATATGGGAAAATGGTGTCGGTTTTGGGAAATAGAAAATTGTGAGTTCTTTTGTAAAAAGTTTTTATATCGGTGAGCATGCGCGTTCCATAGACGAAAAAATGCGCATCGCTTTGCCCGTAAAATGGCGCCCTGAAAATGAAGAAGACATCTTTTTAGCGCTTCCTAATCCCATCGGTTGCATCACAGTTTATCCTCCCAAAATGATTGCACGCTTGGAAGCAAAGGTGGCAGAAGTCAGTTTCGGTGATACTCAGGGGCAAATGGTTCTCGCAAAGTTATTTTCCAAAGCGGATACTTTTTCCTGCGATTCCAGGGGTCGCATAAAAATCGAAGAAAAGTTGCTGAAACATGCCCAAATTCAATCGGAAGTTGTGTTCGTTGGCGGAGGAAGCACATTCAATGTGTGGGAACCGGAAAAATTTAGAATTTATCTAGAAAAGGAGTCACTGGAAGATGTTGCTTCCGTACTCAGGGGGTTAGGTCTATGATTGGGAAAAAAACATTGCTCCATATTCCAATTATGCTCCGCGAAACGGCACAATTTCTCAGTTTGCAGTGTGGTGAAAATTTTTTGGATTGTACCTTCGGCGGTGGTGGACATAGCCGCTATTTTCTAGAAAATTATCCTAATATTACTCTATTCGCCATCGATCGAGATCCGGAAGTTGTTCCCCATGCCGAAAAATTATGGAAAGAATTTGGACATCGATTTCAATTCTTTACCTGTCCATTTTCAACAATTGATCGACTTTCTTTGCCGCCTTTACAAGGTATCTTTTTTGATTTTGGGATTTCAACGCTTCAGCTCGACGATGAAACTCGCGGATTTTCATTCCGCTGCCACACACCATTGGATATGCGCATGGATCCCCAAAGCGGTATGGCGGCCTGTGAATTTTTGGAGATGGCCGATCGTAGGCAGCTCGTCGAAGCCATTCGAGATTTCGGCGAAGAGCGGCATTGGCGCAAAATCGTCACGTTAATTTTGTCCCATCGAGGAAGCGAAGTTACCCAATATGCGGATACCTTCGCCGAATGTATTGCGAAAAATTTACCAAAAAAATCCCATGAAAAAATCCATCCGGCAACGCGTACTTTCCAGGGCTTGCGCATTGCCATCAATAAAGAATTAGAAGAAATTCGTACCACACTCCCCAAAGCCTTCAAACAGTTGGACCAAGGCGGACGGTTGGTGGCGATTAGCTTCCATTCCCTGGAGGATAGGATTGTAAAACAATTTTTTAACGAAAAAGCGGGAAAAGCGATCGATTGCCATGAAAAATGGAATGGACGCTGTTCCGTTGCAAAAATCTTAACGAAAAAACCCGTAACGCCGACGGACGCGGAAATTGCTAGCAATCATCGCAGCCGATCGGCAAAACTTAGAGCATTGGAGAAATTTTAAAATGAAGAGACAATTTATTAATAATCAGCTTATCGTATCATTGGTTATAAGTTCGGCATTTGTTGCATTTACAACAACATTCGGAACGTTATATTTCCGCCGAGAAACCTTTATTCATGCCAATAATTTGAAGAGAATCGAGGCACAGTGCGCGGAACTTGAAAGCGAAAATCTTATTCTATCCGCACGAATTGCACAGCTGCAAGCTCCCTGCTACCTAAAAGAAAAAGCCTTTGCCCTAGCACTAGGAGTACATCAGGAACAGGTTTTACGCGTGCGAGGTTGGAACGATTATAAAGAACTTTTCCTGACACGCAGCACGTTAGCCATGAATACGCCATCAATACCCGGCGCCAATTAAAGTATTGTAAAATAATATAGCTGCACCAACGGCCGAAACGGAAGGATAGAAAGAATGACATAGTTTGTAATTTCAATTACTAATCAAATACGCCCAAAGCCCACAAAATTAAATTCGAGGGCTTTTTACGGATTAATTAAAATTATTCACCGCGATCGATATCAATTTTGTCAAAAATATCGCCCAAATTGGTCAATTCTTGGTCATTCTTTAATTTATCATAGGCCTTAATTTCAGCTTCGAGTGCGTTGGCATCGTAGTTTGCGACTTTAATGGATAGCCCAATGCGACGCTCATTGCGATCAATTTTGATCACACGGGCCGTAACTTCATTGCCAACCGATAACACATCTTTAATCTTCTCGACGTGATTTTCAGAAATTTGACTGATATGAATCATGCCATCGATACCGTGCGGCAGTTCGACAAATGCACCGTATGAGGTAATTTTGACTATTTTCCCAGTTACTAAACTGCTAATTTGAAAGAGCGCATCGATATTTTCCCAGGGATCATTCGTCAGTTGCTTTATGCCGAGAGCAATACGTTGCTGGGTAGGATCGATGTCAATGACGATGGCATCGACCTCATCACCTTTCCTTAAAACTTCACTGGGATGATTAACTTTTTTTGTCCAACTAATATCCGAAACGTGAATCATACCATCAATACCTTCCTCCAATTCAACAAAAGCTCCGTAGTTAGTGATATTGCGAACGGCTCCACGTATATGCGCACCCACGGGATAATTATGTTTTACCATTTCCCAAGGATTTTCATCGAGTTGTTTAATACCGAGTGCAATTTTTTGGTTTCCTTTTTCGATACCAATTACAATGGCTTCGATTTCAGTGCCAACTTTTAATAGTTCACTGGGCTTATTAATGCGTTTCGTCCAAGACATTTCTGCCACGTGAACGAGACCTTCCACACCCGGTTCAATTTCGATAAAGGCTCCGTAGGGCACAAGATTGACCACTTTGCCACGAATTTTACTACCGAGGGGATAGCGGTATTCGATATTATCCCAGGGATTATTTTTAGTTTGCTTCATGCCAAGGGCAACGCGCTCCTTTTCAGGATCGATTTCAAGGACCATGACTTCGATTTCTTCGCCTACACGGACCAATTCATTGGGATGGGATACTCTTCCCCAGGACATATCGGTAATGTGAAGGAGTCCATCGAGACCATCTAAGTCGACGAATACACCGTAATCGGTAATATTTTTAACAATACCACGGCATATCGCACCGACTTGGATATTGGACATGGCTTTCTGTCGCCTATCTTTACGCTCTTCTTCAATCAGTTCGCGCCGCGAAATGACAATGTTTTTGCGCTCCAAATTAATTTTAACGATTTTAAAGTCGAAAGTTTGGCCAACATATTGATCGAGATTTTTTTGAGCCTGTATATCAATTTGAGATCCGGGTAGAAAAGCATCAACACCGATATTAACTATTAAACCACCCTTTGTTTTTGACTTAACTTTACCATGAACAATGGAACCCTCAGGACAAGTTTCAATGATACGGGCCCAGTTTTTTTTCTGTTCCGCCTTATCAAAGGAAATAATAGGATTCCCTTCCCGGTCTTCGAGCTTTTCAAGAAAAACATCGATGGTCTGCCCTACCGAAAATTCGTTAATATCATTAAAC
>JAIRZB010000082.1 GCA_031267435.1 Puniceicoccales bacterium
TAATTTATTTATTTAATTTTCTGAAAATTCATTAAGCAGTGAAAGTAAATGAACAAAATTGATATTGCTTTTTGTTTTGATGAAAACGTATGGACACAGGCTGGCGTTGCCATAGCATCACTTTTTTACAATTCGAAAAATAGCTGCAACTACTGCATTTATTGTGTCGTTTCGACGGGAATCAATCAATTTAGTCGGAGAGAATTGGAAATAATTGTAAAAAAAGGTGACCCTCAATCCTCCATAACTTTTCTTGAAGCAAACCATGACTTTGACCAATCCTACTTCGATCAATTTACCGTTGGCATGTATTACCGATTGATGTTACCCAAACTTTTACCACATTTGGACAAAATTATTTATTCCGATGTGGATGTTATTTTTTGCGAAAATTTACTGGAAGTCGATCAAATTGATCTTGGTGACAATTGGATTGCCGGTGTAAAAGATACTTTCAATCTCAGCACTTCCAAGGTGCACAAAAAAAAGAAATACAAATTATTAGATGATCATAAATATCTCTGTTCTGGATTTTTAATTATGAATTTGAAAGCATTACGCGAGCAAAATTTATACAATACGTGGATAGAACTATCGAAAAATACATCATTTAACTCTCCAGATCAGGACATTTTGAATTACACATGCCATGGGAAAAAACTCCCCATTCCTCTAAAATACGCGTTCATACCTTTAGGTGAAAAAAATTATGATCGGTGCCTCAGCGAAAATATTTATTCACAGCAGGAATATGAGGAAGCGATTAATCGTCCAATACTCATACACTTTGCCGGATGTAAACCCTGGAAAAATGCCGTACTTTTAAGCGAAATATGGTGGATACACGTTCAAATGACGCCATTTTTTAATATTTTCTGGCTAGGTCAAATGGCACCATATGTAAAATCCAAGAAGAAATTTTACATACTAGGTTGTATTCCATTCCTCACGGCAAAAATTAACGGAATTAAAACAAAATATTATTTATTCGGCTTCATTCCAATTTTTAAAATAAAGAATAAAGGATTTTAAAAGGTACAGAATCCGGGCAAGGCGCTATAGTTTTTTATATTTGTTTTAAAGTTGCGATTAAAGTTTGACGGCAATTTTTTTGCGTCTATGAAGGAAACTATGTTTGAATCAATTACGGACAAAATCAACAATATTTTTAAGCATTTGCGCGGATTAGGGAAACTTTCGGAACAGAATATCGCGGATGCTTTGGACGAAATTCGTTCGGCATTACTTTCTGCGGATGTTAATTTTTTTGTCGTCAATAATTTTATTCAACGGGTTAAGGATAAGTGTCTTGGGCAGATTGTCATACAAAATGTCACACCGGAACAACAATTTATTAAAATTATTTTCGACGAATTGGTTCAACTTCTTGGAAGTGATACTGTATCCGCACTCAGTTCCAAGCGTCCTATGAAAGTATTAATGGTTGGTTTGCACGGCTCTGGGAAGACGACTTCGACGGCAAAATTGGCATATTTTCTTAAAAATAAGGTTAATTTTTCACGTCCTTTGGCGGTGGGTTGCGACATTTATCGACCTGCGGCCATCGATCAATTAGAAATTTTATCGCATCAGGCAGCAATCGATTGCTACGTGGATCGCCAACTTAAAGATGCGGTCAAAATTGCCATTACCGGACTTCAGTATGGAGAAAAAAATGGGCACGATTTAATTCTTTTTGACACAGCTGGGCGTTTACAAATTGACGAACAACTTATCAATGAAATTAAAGACATTTCGACTAAAATTCATCCCGATGAAGTCTTTCTTGTCGCCGATGGCGCCCTGGGTCAGGAGGCAGCCAATGTCGCTAAACAATTTCACACGGCGGTTTCATTGACAGGTATTATTCTCACAAAACTCGACGGTGACAGTCGTGCGGGCGCGGCACTTTCGATGAAGGAAGTGACTGGAGTTTCGATTCGTTACATAGGAATGGGAGAAAAAGTCGAAGCCTTTGAAATTTTCCACCCCGAACGCATTGCGCAGAGAATTTTAGGTATGGGTGATGTCGTATCGTTGGTTGAAAAGGCACAGGAACAGGTTAACGAAAAAGAAGCCAAAGAACTTGAAAAAAAATTAAAAAAAGGAAAATTTGACATGAATGATTTTTTTAATCAATTACAATCGATAAAAAAAATGGGACCCATGGAATCGCTCATAAAACACATTCCCGGGATGCATAATATCGAAATTGGCACCGATACTAACAATAAACTCAAGCGAACGGAAGCAATTATTTATTCTATGACGGCTAAGGAACGCACTAATCCCAGTATTATCGATGGTTCCCGACGTCTACGCATAGCAAAAGGAAGTGGGTTGCCCGTTCAAGAAGTTAATTTGTTGCTGAAAAACTTTAAACAAATGCAGGCTATGCTGAAAAAAATGAAAAATTCGCGCTTTGATTTGGCGTCACTTTTTGGCATGTAGTTGTATAATTGTGAAACTTGTTGGTCGCTTACTTATTTTTTTTATTCGAATTTATCAAATATTTTTATCACCTTTAAAATTATTTTTATTTGGTCCCCATTGTCGTTGTCGATTTTTGCCGACTTGTTCTCAATTTGCGGTCCGCGTTCTTCAAAAATATCATTACTCCCAAGCTTTTTATTTCATTATCCGTAGAATAATAAAATGCCATCCGTTCCATCGGTAAATTTTTCTAAGAACTCCTCGCCTACCTAAGGGCTGCGCCGCCTACCTAAGGGCTACGCGCCCTTAGAATCCCCGCCAGAGCAAGGGGAATCCTTCCCCTTGCAACCCCTACCTAAGGGCTACTCGCCCTTAGGAATCCCCGCCAGGGGATCCATCCCCTGGACCTGGTTGCGGCCGGTTCCACGGGCATTGCCCGTGGTACCGGCCGACCATGGGGCCCTAAGGCC
>JAIRZB010000020.1 GCA_031267435.1 Puniceicoccales bacterium
AAACTTAAAATGATTGGATTCTCTCATTCATCATCTGTCCGCGTAGGAGAAATGGAGCATTGAACGAAGTGTTGGAATTCCAGGTGGCAGTGGTCATCTTCACCATCTACCGCGTTTGGATCTCCATATCCATCCTCTTCCGATTCTGATTCATCCTCATCCTCTTCCATTTCTGGCGTAAGATAAGCTTCTGCCTGCTGGTCATCTTCACCATCTACCGCGTCTGGATCTCCATATCCATCACCCACTGGCACTCCTGCTTGAACATCCCTAGGTGCAAAAAGCTCACCAGTCGCCGCTCCACCCGCTGGCACCTCTGCTTGAACAACCGCTGGAGCTGGAGAAGGAGCTAGTAGACGAGCTGCCGCTCTTTGTTGACGAGTAGTTAAACTTACGAATCGATTTCGGCATTGCTCGGGTGTCCTGCATCGGAGTCTTGCGGCGATTGTTATCCATCGAGCTCCTCTTCGACGGGCGTCTATCAGAATTTGGTCCTCTTCTTCAGTCCATGGCCGCCCCCTGTTGGGATTTGGATTCAATGTTCTGAGAATCAATATTCTGTTCCAGCGCTGTCGGCATTGATTGCCTGTCCTGCCTGGAAGCTGTTTGGCGATTGTTGCAAAGTTACTAGTTCCATATCTTTTAACGCCTTCTTCCAATATCTGATCCTCTCCCGAAGTCCAGTGGACACAAGCTCTTACAGCTTCCAAACTGGCGTTTGATAAAAGAAAACTAAAAGCGATGCCAAGCAAAGCTCTTCCATTTTTTGCCAATATGTTCTCTAACATAATGGAAAACGTTATCGCAGGAACTTGAAGCGCTGTCAAGCATAAAATTTATTTCAATTTTGTTCCGCAGGTTAACTTTCGTTCCTACGGAACAATGACCAAACTTGATTGAAAAATTTTTAATGGTAATTTAGTGATTCAAAAGATTTTGAATCGCGAATTTCATAGCGCTGAACAAATATGGCGATCTTCTCGGCATCAATGCTTAACATTTTATGCCATCCGATACGCCATCCAAAACGCCCTAGTGTTTTACATCTTGTCCTGTGGGCTAATTTTCGTCCTCCGGCACAAATGGATTTCTTAATTTTTCAAAATCCATAATCTTGTATGCTCCATGGATCGAATTCTTCATCATTTAGGGCTGAGGCTAAATCCGAAAGAGGATTGGCGAAGCCAACTGCGCCAGTTGCCGCGGCTCTATATCCATCACCCACTGGCACTCCTCTTAATTTTTCAAAAAATTCGCAATCTTCATGATCAAATATTGCGTCAGTTAACATGGTTTTATCCGCTGGCACTCTTGTTTGAACAAATATAGGTACAGGAAGAGCTGGCCGAGAAGCTGGAAGAGGAGCAGCTAGCAAGCGCGCAGATAAAGGAGCAAGGCCAGCTACGTTAGCCACCGCGGCTGGATCTCCATATCCATATCCATCACCCACTGGCACTCCTTCGATAGGAGAAATCGGAAATGCGAAATCTATCTCATCTAAGGCTAAATCCCAATCTCCATATCCATATCCACCCGCTGGCACTCCTGCTGGATCAACCATAGGTACAGGAGGAGCTGGCGGACGAACAGGCGGAGGATTGGCAGGGTCAGCTGCGCCAGCCACCGCGGCTCGATTTCCACCCACTGCCACTCCTGCTGGATCAACCATAGGTACAGGAGGAGCTGGTAGACGAGCTGCTACTCTTTGTTGATGAGCAGCAGTTAAAAATATGTATTGAGATCGGCATTGATGGTCTGTCCTGCCTGGGAGTCTTGCGGCGATTACTGCCCATCGACGTCCTACTCTTAGATAGGTGTCCATCAGAATTTGGTCTTCTTCTTTACTCCATTGCCTTTTGTTAATAGCTGGATCCAATGTTCCGTACCAGCGCTGTCGGCATTGATCGGGTGTCCTGTCTGGAACCAATGTGGCGACTGCTGTCCAGTTACTAGTTCCATATCTTTTAACGCCTTCTTCCAATATCTGATCCTCTCCCGAAGTCCAGTGGACACAAGCTCTTACAGCTTCCAAACTGGCGTTTGATAGAAGAAAACTAAAAGCGATGCCAAGCAAAGCTCTTCCATTTTTGGTCAATATGTTCTCTAACATAATGGAAAACGTTATCGCAGGAACTTGAAGCGCTGTCAAGCATAAAATTTCAAAAAATTAAAAAATAATCCCCCACTCACCGGGATGAAAAACTTAGAGAAAGGACGAATCAATGAATAATTATAAAAGATAACGCCAGTGGCTCAATAATTTCGCCTAATAAAATTATTAACACTGAAAATGCCCAAAGAAATATACGGAACGCTCTATTCCAAGAATCCCAACCCATTCATTCCCATTGCAGCTTTTTGTGCCTATAGGAAAAACTTTTATATTTCAGTCCTCTGTCCTAGGGGTAATTTGTAATAACTCCATCAAAATTTAATTTTGTGGGGAAAGTTATTGACTATTGTCAAGTGTGAAATGTAGTTTAAATCATGAATGTAAAAATCTTTCTTATATTTAGTATGGGAGTTTTAATGGGTGGAAATTGTTTGGCCAGTGAAAATCCGTTGATTGGATCAGATGAAGCAGCCATAGGATTCGGAAATAATGTGGCCGATGGAAAAATTGATCAATATAATAGCTATTTTGAAGAAATAAATCCTGGCGATTTGCAAAATGATCGTCAAAAAGCTAATGCTATGAAAAATCTTTATTTGGCCTATTATCATGCCGGAGAATTTGTGGAAGATTTTCGAGTGGCATGTTTGGGTAAAATGCTGGAAGTGGCGCAAAGTTATGATCAAATGGAAGGTAGTGTTAATTTCAAAATTGCCCATTTATTGTACCTGTCCCAAGTAAATGAAAGTCAAAATCAATTGGCGGAAAATGCTAAAACAGAAATTGTGGAAGCTGTGATTAATAAATTATCAGGTGCCGTTAATGGAGATAAAGAATTGGCAAATAGGACTTTAGCAAGTTTTAATGAAATTTTAAAATCTTCCCGCCTAAGTATTTATGCCTCTAATAATTAATAAAATGAAAAAAAGTAGACCATTGTTGGGATTTTTTTCCATTTGGCTTTTGAAAGGCATATGTTTTGGTTTCGAGTTAAATGTTTTTCAAGTGGGGCAGGCGAATTTTACCATATGCGTTGTAGGGCAACAAGCATTAGTTTTCGATTGCGGGAGTGCAAAACCAGGCGAATGGGTAGATAGTAAAAAAAAATTTAAACGGGCCAAAGAAACAGTGATCGGAAATCTTCTAAATGGAGTAACAGAGGTGACAATCGTCATTTCCCATAACCATATTGATCATCTAAACTTGGCGGAAGCATTGCAAAAGTTTTGTGAAAAACACAGGGAAACACATCAAGTTTTTAAAGGTTGGGAAATAGTGAAAAAAGAGACTGGAGAGGAACAGAGCATGTTCTCCAATATTTTGGGAGAGGATGTAAACGTTATACCATTATTACCGTCCAGCAGGGAAAGACTTTCCCCCACTGAGCCCCATGATAATAATCTTGTTTTAAAAATTGCTTTAAGGGCAGGTGGTCCTGCGATTTTGCTTACGGGGGATGGCAGTAAAAATTTGCTACACTCCATAAACCCAGACTTATTATGTGATATCGGTGTTCTTATACTATCTCACCATGGAAGTAATGCAAGTGATGAGCTAGTGTGGTTTCGTACTGTCAAAATCAATAATGAGAACAGGCCGGTATTATATTTAATATCTTCCGATCCCAAGGGAAAAGATCATATTCCCGCATATGAGACTATCTAAACAATGCTTTCCAATTTGCCTGACATTTACGGTTGTGTCGGAAGGGGAAAATATTTTTGCCGTAATCATTGCGTTGATGTGTGGGCTAAACATGAATTAATTAAAGGTGTTTTTAGTGAAGAGTCCTTTGAAATGCCTGTATATGATCGTTCCGGAATGATAGCCCCAGTATTTATCACAAGTCAAGCTACCGCTGAGGGGGGTGATGGTATTTTTCGTATCGAGTTAACCCGAAACGGATGGACTATGCGAAATACACCTAAAGGTGAAGGAGAAATGGATTTTGAAACTTTTTCCAGAGGTCCTAGAATTGCTATGAAGCAAGCAATGGTTAATGAAATATTTTCATCTGTTCAAATGCAGAAAGAAGTTATTTCAAAACTCCAAAGAGAAATTTTAGACATTTTGCCTTCCCAACTACTAATTGTGCAAGCTGCATTAGATTGCATAAAAAGAATGTCTACGGATCTTATCCCACGGTTTAAACGAGCGGCAGAAATCGGAAGAAAGTATGAAATTGCAAGTGGGTTTTTAGGTAGTATTAGGGTGAGAATCGATTTTTTCAGAGGAATTATACCTGACGATAAAAGGGAACAATTCGAGACAACGCTTACTAGTCATTGAGTGTTATTTTGAAGCTAAAAATAATTTCAGAAAAAAGTTTGTCGGTGAGCAAAAGATGATCGCCGACGACTTTTTTTATTCCGATTTTTATTGCATCGGTTTTCAATTGCCCAAATGAGTCATTGGAACGCTTTATTCCAAGAATCCCAACCCATTCATTCCCATTGCGGCTTTTTGTGCTATCATTGATCCATCATTCGCCAAATGCTTGCCCGTAGATCAAAGTCTATCGGAAAAAGTATTTAGTAATAATTATAATATAACCATGAAAACCGTGTCACAAATTTCCGAAACTCGCATCCGTAATTCCATGCGCGCTCGGTTTAATCCCATTAAATCCTTAACTCCGGATTCCCTATCCCGTATGCTCGATGAATTTGCCCATGGTTATCTCCGTTCGGCAGCACTTGCTTGGGATTTTATCGAACGACGGGATGATATGGTCCAAAGTGTTTCCTCTAAACGTAAAAGATCCGTAGCTCGCCTGAATTGGGAAATATTAACCTCGGACCAGTCACCGGAAGCTATTTTGCAAAAACAAGCCCTGGAATATTTTTACGATAACCTCCAAACAGCAAATGCCTTCGATTGCAACGAGCAAGGCGGTTTCGGACTCCTTATTAAACAAATGATGGATGCTATCGGTAAAAAATACGCGGTCCATGAAATTATTTTTAAAACAAATGAACACTTCAGCACGCTTCCATACCAAAAATTAACGGCATCCTTTCGCTTTGTTCCCATGTGGTTCTTCGAAAATACAACCGGTAATTTGCGGTTCCTAGAAAATGATTACACAACTGCCAGTATTCCTCTCGATCGGGATTCGTGGCTCATTACCGTCGGCGATGGCCTGATGGAAGCGACCTCCATTGCCTATATTTTTAAACACCTGCCTCTGCGTGATTGGCTCGTTTACTGCGAACGTAACGGTATGCCCGGAGTAAAAGGTGTGACCGACGCGATTCCCGGTTCAGCTCAATGGGAGGCGGCACGGGATGCGGTCGAAGATTTCGGCGCAGAGTTCAGTGCATTGATGTCCCAGGGAACAAATATCGAGGCCATTGACCTGTCGACGAAAGGCAATTTACCCTATCCAGGACTGATCGATCGCATGGATCGCGCAATCACTGCCCTGTGGCGCGGAGCTGATCTGGCAACACTTTCCCGAGCTTCCGGAGTCGGAGCTTCATTGCAGGCCGATGAAACAATGATTCTTCTCGAAGATGATGCAAATATGATTTCGGAAACTCTCAATGAACAGGTCGATCGACGGGTCCTACGCTATCTTTTCGGCGATGCTCAACAAAAAGCTTATATTCGACTAATCACTCCCGCGTTAAATAATGGAAAAGATGAAATTACTATCTACCGCATACTCCATGAAATGGGTGTTCCTCTCGCAATCGAAGATATTCGCGAAAAATTTGGCCTACCAACTCCCAGCCCCGATGAAGCTATCCTAGGCGGAAGAGAACACGGGACGCTGTCCCGTGGCCCTGCCAGGGAATAGTATTCCCTGGACCCCCAGGGCGGCCAGAAATTTGCACACCGTGCAAATTTCTGGCCGGAACCCGGTCAAAAAACTGGGTCCCAGGGTGGGCCAGAGTTTTGCACACCGTGCAAACCTCTGGCCCAAGAACCCGGTCAAGGGGCTGGAGCCCCTTGCGGGGTCTGGGGTAGCACCCCAGCTAGTTATAAAACGAACACGGGACGCTGTCCCGTGGCCCTGCCAGGGAATAGTATTCCCTGGACCCCCAGGGCGGCCAGAGTTTGCACACCGTGCAAATCTCTGGCCGGAACCCGGTCAAAAAATTGGATCCCAGGGTGGGCCAGAGTTTTGCACACCGTGCAAACCTCTGGCCCAAAGAAACCCGGTCAAGGGGCTGGAGCCCCTTGCGGGGTCTGGGGTAGCACCCCAGCACTGGTAGCACCCCAGCACTCACTGTAGAGCGGAGACGATTAATTTACGAATACCGCTTGGAGAAGT
>JAIRZB010000022.1 GCA_031267435.1 Puniceicoccales bacterium
CCCTGGCTATTGGTCGGCTGGTTGGGCCCGCGGGTACAATTTTTGTGGCCCCGCCGGGGCCGACGCGGGGGGGGGGGCCTTCGGCCCCTTGGTCGGCCGGAACCCCGGGCAGAGGCCCGTGGTACCGGCCGTATCCAGGTCCAGGGGATGGATCCCCTGGCGGGGATTCTAAGGGCGCGCAGCCCTTAGGGGGGGTTGCAAGGGGAAGGATTCCCCTTGCCCTGGCGGGGATTCTAAGGGCGAGGAGCCCTTAGAATGAGCCCCACATATTAAAAACCCAAAGAAGCGCTATTATCATTAATTTAAAAAATAGCTTGCTTAAAAATAGTGTATTATATACTACGGAACTGTGTTTAATTTTAACATTCGATAGCTAGAGGCAAATTATGGCTGATATTATTCAAGGAAATGGTCAAGAGTTTGGGAAATTGCGCCGTATTTTTTTTCCGCTCTATGTGTATGAACTCAAAAAGGCAATCCCCATGGGATTTATGTTTTTTTGTATTCTTTTTAACTATACCTGTCTAAGGAATATTAAAGACTCACTGATTGTTACAGGTCCGGGATCCGATGCGGAGGTGATTCCTTTTTTGAAAGGATACTGCGTCGCACCTGCGGCGATTATCTTTATGGTACTCTATGCTAAGGCGAGTAATATTTTCACAAACGAGCGTCTGTTTTATGTGACGTTGACCCCATTCATTTTTTTCTTTGGTTGCTTTGCGTTTTTTATTTATCCTAACTTGGATTCGTTACATTTCTCTTCCGAAACCATAGCTACTTGGAGGGAATCTGCCCCGAGTTTCCTTCACTGGCCCATCGCCATTGTCGGTAATTGGTCCTATTCTCTTTTCTATATTTTGGCAGAAATTTGGGGATCGGCGTTGCTATCGCTATCGTTTTGGCAATTTGCCAACCAGATCACGAAGACCTCCGAAGCGAAACGAATGTATGCATTTTTTGCATTTATGGCACAAATATCTGTCCTGTTGGAAGGCAAAGTCGGTGAATGGTGTTCCGACATTCGCGCAAAAGTGCCCGCCGGCGTCGATGCCTGGGAAATTTCATTGAAATATATGATGGGAATTGTCGTTATCCTAGGAATCGCCGCCATGTGTATTTACCGCTGGATTTATAGGTGTGTGCTCACCGATAAGCGCTTCTACGATAAACCGGAATTACCAGGAAATACGGGCGGTAAGGGTAAGAAAAAAATGCCACTTTGGCAAAGTTTCAAAGTTATTTTCACATCGCCCTATCTGGGCCTCATTGTGGCATTGGTCGTGTGCTATGGTATCAGTGTGAACCTGGTGGAAGGCCTTTGGAAAAAACAATTGGGGATGCAGTATTCCGATCCCAATGCTTATAATACATTTATGAATCAATTTACTTTTTACGGAGGTATTGCTTCGATGGTGATGCTTATTATTGGCGGTAATATTCTTCGCATTTGTCGTTGGTTTACGGCTGCCATGGCGACGCCGCTCATGCTCCTCCTTCTGGGATCTTCATTTTTCATCTTTGTTTTATTTCGGGAAAATTTGGCCACATTACTCCAATCGCTTTCAACGACTCCCCTATTTTGCGCGGTCATATTCGGTGCATTGGTGGTCGCTATTTCAAAGGCAGTCAAGTATGCCCTGTTTGATTTGACCAAGGAAATGGCTTACATTCCCCTTGATGAGGACATGAAAGTTAAGGGTAAGGCCGTTGTGGAGGTAGCCGGTGGACGTTTCGGTAAGGCCGGTGGAGCCTGGATTCAATCCCTACTCCTCCTCATTCCTGGAGCAAACTATTTCACCATTGCACCCTATACGTTTACAATTTTTATCGGCATTTGCGCCCTGTGGATGCTTTCCGTTAAAGCCCTCAGTCGCCGCGTAGAAGCCATCGCAGAAAAATCTACAAACTGATTTTATATTTATTTTTTTTAAGAAAATCTCCCACCAAGGGAGGTTTTCTATTTCATATGGTTTTTAGTATCACGGCAAAGACATTTTTTGGCATATTTTTGCCATAGTACCCACCGTTCTGAGTGTAAAGTTATATTTTAAAGTATGCTTCGACAATATTTTGAAAAAATTACTTTTTAAAGGCTACCTTTTCTCCTTCAAGAAACGAAATCTCATTCAATTTTTCACTGAGAATAAGTTCAAATCCATCCTTACAAATAAAGGTTTGTGTGTACATTTCTTTCCTGATCTCAAAGGGATTGCCATTGAAAATATTTCGAATTTCTTTATCATTCCTTACAAATACATCGATGGCAAAGGAATGGTAATGGGATAAATTCTCCCTTATTATTTCTTCCAATGTACCCATTGTTTTATTGGAAGCAAAAATAATATTTCCCGTGACTAAAATGGGATAAACATTGTTGAACCCTAACGCTGTGAATATATGGCAAACATCGCTCATTCTCATCACTTCCCGACGAAAATTAACCTGTTTTATAAATGCACAGTATAGCTCCCATTCACCGCATCACCCCCAATCGCTCACCCTTGAACCCTTTAACGCATTGTTAAGTGTCTTTACTTTGCCATTATTCCGAAAAAATTCAAAAATAAGCTTTACTTGGCATATCACATTTGTACTTCTATTGCCTATTCTGATTCCACTATTATGGGAAATTTAAAGAAAAAACGTCGGTTAAAGATGAATAAGCATAAACGTAGTAAGCGTTCAAAGTCAAATCGCCATAAAAAACGTCTGTGGGGCGTGTGAGAGGTGCTTTGAAATTTTAGCTTTATTCAGGGAAATAGTGTTATTCGCTTTTGATGAGGATTAATGTTATAGTTCCGGCACGGTTGCAATCCTCGCGCTTTCCAGGAAAGATTTTGCAAAATTTGGACGGAGTTCCCGTTTTACGCCGCGTATTGGAACGGGTAGCGAAGCTTCATAATGTTGATGAAATTATCGCACTCGTAGACGATGATACCGTTTTGCAACTCATCTCCCAATGGGGGTTTCGTGGAATCTTGACATCAAAGAATTGCACCTCTGGAACGGAACGGATAGCTTCGGTAATTGACCAATTGGAAGGGGACTTTATAATTAATGCCCAAGGCGATGAGCCCTTCATTGCTCTGGATCCACTGAATGAAATGATTTCCCTAGCGAAAAATTCTTCTTCGGATGTATTGACGGTGATCTATCCCATAGCGTCGGCGGAGATGCTTTTCAATGCCAATCGGGTAAAAGTAGTAATTGATGGAAATGATCGTGCGATTTATTTTTCACGAAGCCCGATTCCATTCCTAAGGGATATTCCCGATCGCGAACGGTGGCCGATACACCACCAATTTTGGGGCCACGTGGGTGTATACGGCTACCCCAAAAAAATTCTCACGCAATATTTCTCGCTGCGAAAAGGAACTTTGGAACAGACTGAGCAGCTCGAACAATTACGTTTGCTCGAAAACGGAATTTCCATTCAATGTATTCGCACGGCGGAACCTCATATGGGTATCGATACGGCGGAAGATTTAGAAGAAGCGGAAAAGTTTTTAAAATTGCATCCCAGATTTTAAATTTATCATTTTTTGAGGAAGGAGAGATGGCAGAGTGGTTGATTGCACCGGTCTTGAAAACCGGCGTGCCAGCAATGGTATCGAGGGTTCGAATCCCTCTCTCTCCGCCAGTAATTTTTCTTTTATTTATTTTTATGTGGACAAAATACTGTGACATATTTTTGTTTCCATAGAACGGGAGAGGTGGCAGAGTGGTTGATTGTACCTGACTCGAAATCAGGCGTGCCGGTAACGGTACCGAGGGTTCGAATCCCTCCCTCTCCGCCAAAATACTTTACGTCTGGGGCTCCGCCCCATACCCCGCAAGGAGGCTTTCCCCCAGAGGGCTCCGCCCTCTGGACTCCCGCAAGGAGGCTTGCCCATGGGGCTCTGCCCCATACCCCGCAAGGAGTCACGGACTCCTTGACCTCGATATGCGGCCAAGCCATGCGAAAATTTCGCATGGTTTGG
>JAIRZB010000023.1 GCA_031267435.1 Puniceicoccales bacterium
AGTCGGCCACCTCGTCGCCGATCTGCAAAAGGAATTCTCCACCTTTAAAACCGAAATTTTCTCACCGGAAACAAAGTCGCGTACGGAATTGTCGACCCACCTCAAATCACTGCTCGATAGCGTGGAAAAAAATGCACAGCGAAGCCGAAAATTTGACCAATGCCCTGCGCAATAATTCAAAAGCCCAAGGCGATTGGTGCGAAGTCCAGCTGGAAAATCTCCTGGAACAGGCCGGACTATCGGAGGAAAATGGCGACTACATTAAACAGGGAAAGGGTCTCGAATTGAAGATCGATGGGGGGGCTGCCCGACCGGATTTTCTCGTTAAACTCCCGCGAAATCAATGGATTTTGATCGATGCGAAGGTCTCTCTTTCCGCCTACGAACGCATGGTTAACGGTACCGATCCCCAGGAAAATGAACATTTTTTCCAACAGCACATCGCTTCCATTCAAAAACATATCGACGAGGTCGCCAAATACCACCAAATTAAAAATGCCATCGATATTTGCCCATTTTTACTGATGTTTCTGCCCATTGAGTCGGCCTATGCCAGTGCCATTTCCAATCCCACTGCCGCTAAAAAAGATATCGGCGAGTATGCCCGCCAAAAAAATGTCCTCATCGTCTATCCCTCCACATTATTTTTGACGCTGCGGCTCATCCAAGCCATTTGGCAGGTGGAAAAACAGAATCTCAATGCCCAGGAAATTGCCGATCGCGGTGGGAAATTATACGATAAATTTTGTGGATTGCTCGACGAATTGCGGGAATTATACAAGCTCTTCGGAAAAGTGCATGAACAGTTTGACGATAAAATTATTCCCAAAATTAACGGTCGAGGCGGGTTACTCACCCAGTGCGACGACCTCCAAAAACTCGGTGCGAAAAATAAAAAATCGATTAAAAAAGAAAGTTTACTAGAAAATTGATGAAATCTCAATGTCTAGAGTTATCACGGGGCGCCGCCCCGTGACCCCGCAAGGAGGCTTGCCCAGACGGCTCCGCCCTCTGGACTCCCGCAAGGAGTCACGGACTCCTTGACCTCGGTATGCGGCCACACCATGCGAATTTTCGCATGGTGTGGCCGCTGACCGAGGTCAAGGAGTCCGTGACTCCTTGCGGGAGTCCAGAGGGCGGAGCCCTCTGGGCAAGCCTCCTTGCGGGAGTCCAGAGGGTGGGGAGCCCTCTGGGAAAATTAAAAAGTTTCAAAAAAAGTTGGCATTTTTAAGAAACTTTCTTAATAAAGGCAATGGATGGAACGGGAATTGATTTTGAAAAAAGTAACAAAACACAACATTTTCATTGAAAATATTTTCTATGGCAAGGACATACGATTTTCTTTTCCATGTGAAGAGAAGACATTTTCGGCAATAATCGATAGGCATGGAGCCTCATTTTCGGTCGCTATCAAATTGACAATTGCGAAGCATGTGTGCTCTTTGTTTTTAGAAACATTACCGGAATTGGCAATTTTTTCGGAAAAATTTTCGGGCATTGATCTTTTTTCTGTTCCCGAAGAAATACGTTTACTTGTTTTACAAACAGCAATGGAACCGCTGTGTAATTATTTTTCGGATCGCCTAAAAACAGCGATTACCATTAATTCGATCGAAGCGGCATCCTGCGATCCCGTAGCTGGGCTAGATTTTGTTGTGGGAAAGGATGGACAGCGCATAACGGCAGGTACACTCGTCGTTCCACACGAAATTCTGTCATTGTTTTCGAAAAAAATTACCAATACTCCGCGATTACGCGATCTCAATCAACTGAAAATAGCCTATCGTGTTTGTCTCGGAACAACGTTACTAGCGCAAAAGCATTACCGCAATTTGAGTGAAGAAGATATTATTTTTTTAGATCAACACGAACTTGCTAATCAAAAAAAAATGGGTATTTTGAATCTGGGAGTGATAAGTATTCGAGGGGATCTTGCCTCATCGGGTTTTGTTGTACACCAAATTACAGGTGCTGCGTAATAAATTTTAAAAAATGGGTTAAATATGGATGAAGATGAGGTCATATTAGTCGATCTTTCCGGCCTGGTGGATCCGACGGAAAAAAGTGACGGAAAGGAAAACGATAATGTTGCAACCGCTGACGCTACGGCAGAACAGCAGGCAGTCTACGGTATTGCAGATCATGGGAATAGCCAAGAAGATATGGATACCGATAATGTGGCTGCGCTATCCATTCCGATAGCTGCTGCAGAAAGCAATTCAACTGGACCGTTGCCAACACCGCCAAAGGCGGGCAATAGCGAGAAAGTCGATACGTCGCAACTGGATGCGGAACTCGCTAAAATGAAAGCAACGTCTTCCGGTAGTGCCAAATTGCCCACGCCATCTATGTCGCAAACACAGAAAAATCATTCGCCTGCTCAGCCGGAGCAAGCGGTGGACAGTGCAATGCCAAAAGCTCAAGAGAATTTGATACCAAAACAACAAAATGGAGGAACTTTAATAATGGATGACAACGAAGGAGAACCAATGCAGTCCAAGGAAGAAAACGCAATACTCCCAGCCATGGACAACGAAAAAAATGACAAAGGAGATTCGGAGGAAGAGGCATCCGAAGGGATTACGGAAATATCCGAAGAAAACGATAGCGATGGCAATGAGGAAGACCCAACGGAGGATGAAGAAAATGTCGAAGCCGACGAATCCGAAGAAGGCGATGACTATGATGTAAGCCATGCGAATACCCAGGAGGATACAAGTCTCCAAGAGGATAATACCGTGCAAGCCGGCGATGCCGTTACAGCGGATGAGGAGAGTAGCATCGATCCACAATTTGTAGAAAAAACAATTCAGGATATTCACGCTGACACACAGGCACCGCAAATGGATAATTTTTTGGCTGAACAGATGCATCCGCTGGAGGCGCAGCAAGTGAATTACGAGCCGCCAATCGTTGATGAGCTGATTAAGCAATCGGCACTCGCAAAAAATACAAACATTTATTCATCCGTTCCCTTAGAAAAGATGCCCATTGTTTTGACATTTGAAACGGGGCGGCAAAAAATCACGATCGGTGAGCTGGAAAAAGTAAAGGAGGGCTATACTTTCGAATGCGGAAATTCGATTGAGGCACCTGTGACAATTTGCGCGAACGATACGCCAATCGGAACCGGAGAATTATTGGATATCGATGGCAGGATCGGGGTGCGTATCATTGAATTTTATAACAAATGAACGGTTTAACAATAGATCCTGCAATTGTTATTGTGCTATTGGTCTCATTGTCAATGGCACCATTTCTACTGCTTTTGGTCACATCTTTTGTAAAAATTTCAAGTGTTTTGAGTTTAATTCGCAATGCACTTGGGGTCCAACAGGTACCGCCGAATATGGTTCTTAATGGCATGGCAATCATGCTAACGGTATATATCATGTATCCGGTGATGCAGGAAACATTTGATATCGCCCGTAGCATGCATTTCGACATAAACAATATTGCATCACTTGAGCCAAAATTAACGGAAACCTGTGGACCTTTAAAGCGATTTTTGGAACGACATACGAAGTCACGAGGGCGGGCATTTTTTTTGAAGACTGCAAAACGAATTTGGCCGGAACAGATGCAAAAAAACCTCAAAGAAGGCAATTTATTGGTATTGGTTCCAGCGTTCGTCGTATCCGAATTGACGGATGCGTTTCAAATCGGATTTTTACTCTATTTGCCCTTTATCGCAATCGATATGATTGTTTCGAATATTTTGCTCGCAATGGGAATGATGATGGTATCGCCGATGACGATTTCACTACCATTTAAAATGATGCTTTTTGTACTCGTCGATGGCTGGACAAAGCTTGTGGAAGGCATTGTCAAAACCTATAGCTGATTCCGATGGTCAAGGCAATCGTAATGCTGGGTTGGGCAATTTTTGTGTTCCTCCCTATGCGGTTGGCGGGTAAATGACCAATAATTTTTTCGTTTTGCAGTAAAGCTGTTGGCAAAGCGTAAAAAGATCGATAATTTCCACATTATTTTCTGGCATAATATCACCGCCGGTAAGGTATAAAATCTTTCCATTGGGTTTTCGTAGCGGTTCCACCAGGCGGCGAAAATCGGCAATATTTGTGACGGCGCGTCCGGTGATATAATCATATTTTTTTTTCAAATTTTCTGCGCGATCGACGGTACAGGTTACGTTTTTTAGTTCCAATGCGGTGACAAATTTTTCCACAGCCCGAATTTTTTTTTCGATGGAATCCACTAATGTGAAATGGGCATGGGGTGTCGCAATGGCCAAAGGAATTCCGGGAAAACCACCGCCCGTGCCGACATCTAAAATCGTTGCACGCTCGGTGAACGAAAATTTTTTTAGAATTGCCAAACTCGGCAGCAGGTGCGCTTCGACGATTTGGTCAATATTTTTGCGTGAAATCAGATTAACAATTCTATTTTTTTCGCAAACAAGCGCGCACAGTTGTTGCAGTCGACTGAGCGTATGTACCGAAAATTCAGGAAAAAGTGTTGAATAATCCCAATTCGAATTTGCACTTGAGCGACCAATAAAAAAACTCATCGTTAGGCAAGGTTTTATGGCAACAATCCATCTCCTTCCGGAAACTATTATTAATCAAATTGCTGCGGGCGAAGTTATTGAGCGTCCGGCATCGATTATTAAAGAACTCGTTGAGAATAGTATTGACGCGAAGGCGGAGCGCATTGTGGTAAAATTTAATGGCGGTGGCGATGTATTTTTATCCATTGCCGATAACGGTATCGGGATGGGCGAAGAGGATGCGGCCCTTGCCTTTGAGCGCAATGCGACGAGCAAATTAGTGACCATAAAAGATCTGGAAGGGTTACAGACCTTTGGTTTTCGCGGTGAGGCCATAGCGTCGATTGCCAGCGTTGCTCAGGTACTGATGCAGACCAACGACGGTTCTGGCGGTACGGAAATTCGCTACGATTCGGGCAAAAAAATTTACCAAAAAATGTGCAGCTGTAATTGTGGAACGTTGATCGAAGTGCGCAATTTATTTGAAAAAATTCCAGCCCGAAAGCAATTTTTAAAGTCGATGTCGACGGAGGCAATGCATATCATTAGAGTCATGCGTGCGTTTATTCTCGCGGAACCGGATATCAGATTTGAGCTCTATAAAAATGGAAAATTAATTTTCGTTTCGCCGGAATCGAAGGATTTGAAGGCGCGTACGGAAATTCTATTTGGCCACTTCGACCAATACACGGCTCTGGATTACCAAAACGAGCACATTCATTTAAAAGGAATCCTATTTGAGCCCGCGGTCGATGGGCTAGTGACCAAACCCGATTTTTTAATTTTTGTAAATCGGCGCCATGTTACGAATCCGGCGACTACGCGTATCGTACGCGATACCTATGCGATGATTAAGTCCCAGGCAATAAACGTGGGGGCCTTCCTATTTTTAGATTTTTATGGTAATTTTGTCGACTTCAATGTTCATCCGCAGAAAAGAGAAGTGCGCTTTAAAAGTGATTATTTAGTTAAAAATTTTCTGGAAAATGCAATAACCGATGCTCTGCGCAAAAAAATAGGACAGCTTCGTATCTCCGGAGGAGAGCGGGAAACGACTTTTAAGGAAACGCCTTCATCGACACAATTAGCTTCATCGGAAATGTCCCCCGTTCTTCGAAAAAATATAATTGGGATACCATTGAATTACCGGGATAACCGCCACGTAGGTAACGCGGAGCGAAGGATAAAATCCTACCCATCGCCCATGGATGGTGGCAGCTTTTCTAGGAGTGAAACGGAAATACCCTGCCGAATCCTTGAGCTATCCTATGAACAGGATTTAAAAAATTTCCCCCAGGAAATACTACCCGACGATCGCCTGTTTTGGCGTTTTATAGGGACATTTTGGGAAGAAAAATTTGCCATTTTTGAATCCGATACGGGACTTATTTTTGTCGATTTATTTGCGATGCAAAGGTGTATTTTATTGGATAAATTTTTACGAAGTATAGGCAATTTACCCTCCCAGCTTTTACTAATGCCTCGAGTCATTACCGTCGATGCGGAGCAGGCTACGGCCATTGACGCCATCCTGGAATTATTTTCCAATTTTGGTATCGAAATTGAAAATTTTGGCAAAAATACCTATAAAATAATCGCCCTTCCGCGTGAAATTTCGGAGGATATGATGATACAGCTGCTTCAGGATGATACGCTGCCTAGGGTCGATCGACTACTAACACGTGAAGTTCTTGCTAAAAAAATTTGTTCTTGCCTTCAGTTTCGACCGATTGGTTTCGATGAGATACGGCCCTTAGTGAGTCAATTGCTTCGTTGCCGGCAATTTCTAATTTCGCCAACGGGAACCAATGTACTTTTTGAAATCGATCGATGCGATTTGGAAAAGAAATTTGGATTGCAATCGACACCCAAGCAGTATATTTGAACTATATTTGGCGATTTCCAGATGTTTCCTTTATGTGGCCTAAGAAAAAGTCAAGTGGTGAAAATAGCTCTGGTTTTACACTGCGCGGGAAATACAATTGGGAATCGGGGGTATATCGTATCCGATACAAAATTACTCAAAATGTTAATTGGTTCGAAATCGGATTGGTCGTTTTTCTAGCCTTTATCGTCACCCTGATTTGTTTTGTTGGGCAGGAACTCATGTGGGTTCAATTAATTCCCAATGCAAAGGCACGGATACAGGTAATGGCGGAAGTTCCTTTCGAGTATGTTAGCTATATCAAAACACAGCGCCTCAAAGAACAGCGTAGAAATTTAGTCGCTCCAATCTATAAAATTGATCCGGAGATCTATGAAAGTTTTGAGAAAATTGTTCATAAACTCGATGAATTACTGGACTCCTTTGTCCATCAGCGACTACAGGGTGAGGCCTATGCCTTTGAGATGAAAAATTTTGTTCGACGTTTCAATGAGCAATATGATGTGAATATCGGTTGGGGAGATGTCGACACACTATTGCGCCGCATCGATGAATTTGGTCGCACCGGAGTTTTAATTGATGGACTAAAGATCATTCACGGCGTTCTGAATGAAGGTATTATGGATGAGGTTTTAGCAAACCAACGGGAAAATGAATATTTTTTAAATATCGAGGTTGAGGGCATCGACCAGCGCGTACATAACCGCACGGTGGAAGAAGGTATTCATTTTTTCAAGTTACGCCTATCCTCGATCGATTCCAGTGCCGATGTATTGGAGGCAGTATTCCGCCTATTAAAGGCCGGTATCCGGGCGAATATTTCCTTTGATAATGTTGCCACAGCACAGAAAATAACACGTATTTTGAGGGAAACACCGGAGGTAATCGAAAAAGTTTTTTCAGGAAAAATTATTGTTGCATCGGGATCCATTGTTACGGATGAGGAATATGAATGTTTATCCGCCTATCGGGCAGCGCTGCAGGAAGCCCATGTTACGCCTCGCCATATTAATGATAATGTATTGGAGCGTTTTTTTATTGTGCTTGCAACGCTCTTTTTGATCTATCTTTTTTTCAAAACGACACGTCCCGATCTTCGGATATTGACCCATAAGGAAGTATTCCTTGCGATTTTACTGTTGCTCTTGAATCTATTTGCCTGCCGGGTCGTTCTGTGGTGTTTTGAGTCAAAAATTTGGCGAGAAATCATCGATACGGTTCCCCAAAGTTCAAAGTTTTACCTATCGCCGACGGTAGATCCCCTTCAGCTATTCCCTTATCTATTGCCTTTCACGCTATCGTGTCTTCTAGGAACACTACTCCTGCGTACGTATGTCGGTGTTTTATTGGGAGTTACAACCGCAATTTTGGGATGCCTAATGTCATCCCAATCGATTGAATTCTTCACCGCAATGTTGACCATTGTATTCATATCGATTTATTTCGTTCGCCATTCATATATGCGTACGCAAATCATTCGTAGCGGCGTTTTTAGTGGGATTATTTTGGGTTTTTCGGCTATTATACTATCATGGGGAGTACATGTATCGTACGGTATGATTTTTTTCCAAATCCTTCTCGGATTCTTTAATTGTTTATTTTCCGGCATGTTTGTATTAACCGTCTTGCCGATTTTTGAAAACTTATTTAAATGCTGCACAAACATTCGTCTTATCGAGCTGACAGATTATACGAATCCACTTCTTACGAAGTTACAAATTTTCGCCCCTGGGACCTATCACCATAGTCTAATGGTTGCCAATTTATCGGAGCAAGCTGCGATTAACATTCAAGCTAATCCTTTTCTATGCCGAACGCTTGCGCTATACCATGACATTGGAAAATTACGAAAGCCGGAGTATTTTACAGAAAATCAAAATGACAAAAACTTTCACGACAATCAAACGCCATTTATGAGTGCGTTGATTATTAAAAATCATGTTAAAGATGGTGTGGCAATTGCAAAAGATGCCGGTCTTCCTCCACGTATTATCGATGGAATTATCGAACACCATGGAACCACAGTGATTCGTTATTTTTACACGAAAGCCGTCAAGCAAAACGAAATGGCACAATCGGCCAAATTAGAGATTGAACGGTCAGCGTTTGCCTATGATGGGCCACGGCCACAATCGAAGGAAACGCTATTACTAGCCGTTGCGGATTCTTTGGAAGCGGCCAGTCGTTCCCTTCGCAATCCAACGGCGCAATCCATAGAAAATTTGGTCAATAATATCATTGATGGAAAAATTAAGGAAAGACAATTCGATGAATGCCGCATAACGTTTCGGGATATCGAGAAATTGCGCAAGTCTTTTTACTTTACACTACTCAATATGTTGCATTCCCGTATCGGCTACGACGATATTCAACTAACCAATGAACCCAGCTAAATCTGGGCATGCCGATGGAACATTTTTTGCCGAACGATTTTTGCCCTGAGAAAGCGATTGTAACGATTATTGCTGGGAGAGGGGAGTATCCCGTACTATTGGCAAAGCGGATAATGGCACAGGGGATCGGGTGTAATTTGATGGCCCTGGAAGGAGAAACGGCTTCGGAATTATTCGAACAATTTTCTGAAAAAAATCGAGCCAAAATTTTGGTGGGGCAATTGGGTAAGATGCTAAAGATACTTAAAAATTTTGGAACGACGGATGCTATTTTAGCGGGGCAAATTAAACCAATTCGGCTTTTTCGCGACCTACATCCTGACTGGCGGGCGCTTTGTTTGCTAAGAAAAATCAAGGAACGCAATGCGGATACTATTTTTTCGACCATCTGCGATCAAATTGAAAAGATGGGCATACGCATTTTGGATGCACGCAGTTTCATGGGGCCCGATGTTGTGGTCCGATCGGGAAAATTTCCCATAAAATGCCATGTTGTGGAACATGGAATTTACATCGCATCGGAAATTGCCCGTTTAAATATTGGGCAGAGTGTGATTGTGAAAAATGGAACGACTTTGTGTGTCGAAGGGTTCGATGGAACGGACTCAATGATTCGCCACGCACAAACCCTAGGCCTCGACGAAATGCTTTTCGTAAAAACTTCAAAACCACACCATGATTTTCGCTTTGATGTTCCGATTTTCGGCATCCAGACCCTGGAAATAATGAAGGAATCGGGCATTCGCTTCGCGGCATTGGAGGCGGAACGAACGATTATTCTCAATCAAAATTTGGTTTTGCAATATGCGGAAAAATCAGGTATTAAAATTTTCGGATACTAAATGAATTGGTCTACCTACTTAGCTCTAAAAAATTTATTTCCAAGCGGTCGAAAATTTTCATTTTTTACCGCAATGTCCATCATCGGTGTTACGCTAGGCGTGGCGGTTCTAGTGGTTGTGCAAAGCGTGATGAATGGTTTTCAGGCGGAGATTCGGCGTAATCTAATCCGTATGCAGGGCGAGATCCGTGTGGAGCGTCTAGGATCCATCGAAGATTTGGCGGAATTCGAAAAAAAAATGCAAAAATTCAATGAGATTGAGGCGATTGCTCCCTACGGCTGTGGCGTCGTCATGTTGATCTATGGCAATCAACCGGCATTTCCATTTGCCAAGGGAATTACGAAGGATGAGGCAAAGGTAACGGAAATTGGTCAGTCACTGAAGTTTTGCTCCCTGGAAGATTTGGATAATAATCGTATTATTCTGGGGGAACAATTGGCGATGAAAATGGGAATTCACCTTGGAGATCGGGTAGAGTTATATTCGCCATTGGCATTGGAAGCGCTACAAAACGATGATATTATTTTTCCACGGGAGGTGGAGGTGGTAGGATTTTTTGAGGCCAATGACTACGGTAAAAATGCATTTCTGTGCTCCCTGGAGCGGATGCAGGATTTATATGATTTGGGGGAAGGTGCCCATGGATTTACCATTAGGGTAAAATCGGGATGTTCCGTCGAAAATTTTGCCGAAAAATTGCAGGTGCAATTGGGTTCGGAGTATCGCGTAACGGATTGGATTCACGGAAATAGCGAATTATTATTCGCACTGCGCTGGGAAAAAACAATGATGTTCTTCGTATTACTATTTATTCTTTTAGTCGCATCATTTTCGATTTCGAGCATGCTGATTACAAACGTGGTACGGAAAACGCGTGAGATTGGTGTCGTGATTGCGATGGGGGGTAATCGCTGGGGGATTGCCCGATGTTTTTGTTTACAAGGATTTTTTATCGGAATATGTGGAATATTTTTAGGCATTTTAGGTGGCATAGGTGTGTTGCAATGCCGAGATGGGATCATAAAAATTATAAATCGACTATTGGCCTTTGAGAGCGCGCAGAGCTACCTGGCACAGTTTATGCACCTTCCGGTCGAGTATAGTATAAATGATTTTATCTTTATCAGTTTATTTTCGCTGTTAATTTGCATTTTTTCAGGAATCGTTCCGGGATTAAAGGCGGCTCGCATTCATCCAGCAAATGCATTACGCTATGAATAATCATTGGACAAATCGGATAGCATTTCTCTTATTCGCTCCGCCTCCTCATGGGTATAGGGAAGTGCTTTAGGGTCTTCGATATCGGATAGTATTTCTCTTATTTGTTCCAACTCTTCGGAGGTATAGGGAAGTGTTTTAGGATCTGCGATGTACGAATCATTGATTTGTTTAGGAAGAATTCTCCCCATTGTCCCAAAGAGATATCCACCCATCGTACCGATAAGTTGGTCACAATCAATTAAAAATGGGGTTTCACCGAATGCGGCATGGTCGAAATCAATGAGTACTAATTGCGTATAATTATTTTTTTGGATTAGGAAATTACAGGATTGGAGATCATTGTGCGCGATTTTGCATAAATGTAAAAATCCTACAACCTTAATCATATCTTGAACCATGCAAATTCTCTCTTCTGCTTCGCCAAAATCCATATCGGGGAAAAGATCTTTTCGTGGTACAAGAACCCCATCCTCGGAGGGCAAATCAGGCACAGGGATGTCACTGGGAACTGGAGTAATAGTAGAGCGAAATGGCTTTCGATTGGCGAAGAAAACATCATGCAAAGATATGGCATCGAGGACTTCTAGGCTTGCGATATGATCAATGCAGTCGATGGGGGCCATTAGGTATTTTAGATGGGCAAATTCTGCCAGTATTGCATCCAAATCGCGTTTGTTATGTAAAAAAATATTGGCAACCGCTTGACGAATTCGAACTCCCGCTTCGGCTTCATATTCGGCATTCAAACATGACATTCCTCGAAGCATACGTGATCGCCCCATACTTTTCTTGGGTTTTAAAATATAAGTTCTACCTTGAAATGTTCCCTTTTTCATATTTTGGCAATTGCTCAATTTGGGATAGAAAGCCTTCAATGAATCGTCATCGAAAATTTGTTCAGCTGAATTTTTTTCCGTCTGCGCAATGGAGAGTGCGAATCCAAAATTGGGAAATGCTTGATCGATGGCTTGTACTTCTTCTTTCGATAATTGACCGATCCATAGTTCCGACCTACGCGATGGTATTAAATCTTCCAATTTCGCAAAAAGAGGAGCCCTTTCGACGGTTATCGAAGAATTTAATAGGGAATTGAAGGAAACATGGGGCAATAGTCCACCAATGAGTATAATTTTTTTATTTAACATAACGAAAGATTTTTTATTTTTAGTTTTTGTCTGGATTAAAACTTTTTCTAAAAATTTTTTCCCATTATTTTCAATGATTTTCTATGACGAAAATTAATTCATTTCGGCGAGTAGGGCAAGGAGAGCTTCCTGGCCAATTTCACCGTGCACATAGTGTTCCAAAGCGATTTCCCGTAGCGTTTCCATTCCTTCCTGGCACGCCTGTTGACGCATTATATCCTCGTCACTTTTTCGATCGATCAATTTCTGGATGGTTCCGCTCACCGGTAAAATTTCCATCACCGCCTGGCGGCCTTTGTACCCCATATTTAAACAGCGTTCGCAACCTACCGGCTCACTCACTTTTGCATCCTCGGGTATGGGAAACTCGGGCGCTATTTCTTTCAAAAATTCCGGATCAAATACGCCCGCTTTGGCACAATGCGGACATAACTTTCGCACAAGCCGCTGGGATAATACACCCCGTAGAGTTGCCGCAACGAGATAGGATGGTACGCCCAAATCCAGTAACCTTGTGATCGCATTGATGGTATCTTTTGCATGTACCGTACTCAAAACAAGGTGTCCTGTTAGTGCTGCGCGGATTGCAATTTCAGCCGTCTCCCTATCGCGGATTTCTCCAACGAGAATAATATTGGGTGCCTGGCGTAGCATCGATCGTAGTGCCGTTGCAAAGGTCATGCCGATCGTCTCATTGACCGAAACTTGATTGATTCCCGAAAGCTGATATTCCACGGGATCTTCCACGGTGATTACCTTGCGTTCCGGTGAAGAAATTTTTTTAATAATGGAGTACAGCGTGGTTGATTTTCCTGAACCGGTTGGACCGGCCACCACAATAATGCCGTTTTGAATAGAGACGAGCCTATTCAATTTTTCGACATCCCTATCGCGAGCTCCGAGTTTTTGCAGCGAGAAATTTTCACCGTCACTGCTCAGCAAACGCATCACTATGCATTCGCCGAGGTATCCGGGCAAAATGGATACGCGCACGTCGAACTTTTTATCGCCATTAGTCAATGAAAAACGTCCGTCCTGCGGAATGCGTTTTTCATCGATTTTTAATTTTGATAAAATTTTCACACGTGTGACGATGCCACTGTGGAGATTGACGGGCAAGTTTCTTATGGTTTTCAGGTTTCCATCGATGCGGTAGCGCACTCTAACATAGGTTCGGTAGCGCTCGAAGTGGATATCGGAAGCCTCCATTTCAACGGCTTTTTGGATCCAGAAATCAAGAAATTCCTCTGCGGAGCTATTTTTTTTCTGAGCACTCGCTGCAATGACATTACCTTCGCTATCTTTTTTGGCGTAGGGTTCCAATGCTTTCACGTCGGGCAGTTTCGGGCGCTTGCGAAATAATGAACGGAACATGGACATCGTTTAATTTTCCTTTAATTTTCTAAGCTTTACGATCGTATCGCTAATATCTTTCACCAATTGATCCAATTCGTGGTCTTCCATTTCTGGAAAAATTGCAAAGGTACCATCCGGCTTCGTATCGCGAATCGGCATGGATAGACCAACGGATTTTCCATTGAAAACAAAAACAATTTTTCGATTAAGGCCTTCGACGGACAGTTTATAAAATTCGATGGCAGCGCGCTGTGTGAGCTGGAAAATAAGACACTTACCGAAGTTCGACTGGGCAATGCGAACCGATTCAATGTCACCGGCCAGCAGTATTGGCTGCGAACAGATGGGAATATTCAAATGACTGACTGGCATGGTGGCCGTCGATGCCCAAATAAAATCGCCCCCATTTGATTTTTGTTCAATAAAAAATTGGAAATCAAACTTTGGTAAATCCTTCGTCGTTTGGCAACTCGTAAAAAATATCAACGCTACGAAGAAAAAAACACGCCCGATCATCCCCATTGCTTCAATAGTAGAGCTTTCTAGCGAAAAGGAAATCTTTTTTCGTAATAATTCATTAAAAAGCTAATGCTACCGGGAAATCGTATGGTAACGTATTGACAGCTAATAAATTCGGGATGTTATTCGTGTCATGACCATACAAAAAGTTTTTAAAGTTATTTTAGTAGGATTATTAATGAACGGAAATTATTGCAATGCTCAAAGGGTGCGAATAAGGATTATTCCAGAACAACTAGCTGAATACACATCCTTGGATTCTTTCGATCAGGCTAAAAATTTTGCGATGGATTTAAGCGAAGCAAAGGAAGATCAAATTCAAATAGAAGGTGATGTGAATGCGCAGAAAATCGAAACCGCCGTGAGGATTGTTTTGGAAAATACGGTGAGAAAATGGTTTCCGAATTTTGACCCAAATGGGAGCTTTGCTTCGATTCCCGACGAAAAAAAACCAATGCTGGCTGCTTTTTTATGGGAAATACAAGAATGGTTATTTATGTGTAGCATAAATTCAGCCCTATATTGTCTAAACAAACTCCATGAAATTGCACCCAGTGATTTTGATAAAGCAAAACTTTTACTCTTATCCCAGTGTGAAAGTGAAAGGTCCCCTAACCCGCTTGATGGGGCCGATTGGAATGTCATTGGCAATGCTGTGCTAATGCTAAAGCGAGAAAAGAATGGACGTTCTGAGGATGCGAAAATCCTTTTAGGGCGATTAAAAAGGTCGGACCATTATGAGGCCTTACTAGGTGATTGGACGGAGTAAAGAAAAATAGAGGAAAAAGAATATGCGCAGATTTAGTTTTTCGCTATTTTGGCTTTTTTTAGCGTGGTGTTTGCCGCTAGACGGCTTTGATATGAGAATTTTCAAGGTCGGCCAGGCAAATTTCGTACTGTTAACCCACAGAGAAAAGGCATTGGTTGTAGATTGTGGTGTAGGTGGTGGTTATGGAAAAGGAATTTTAACGAAAATTAGTGGGGAATATTGGACAGAAATTGAGACAGCTTTAGAGGATGTAGTACTGTTGGGGATAGTATTTTACTTCCCGGTGATGCCGATGGTTCGTTGCTTGCCCATCATCTTTTAAATACGGCTAATTTTCAGCAAAAATTATCGGAGGTGAATGTTTTTCTGGCGTCCCACCATGGTAGT
>JAIRZB010000027.1 GCA_031267435.1 Puniceicoccales bacterium
TTTGCCTTGGAGTGTTTGCCTTGGATTATTTGCCTTGGACTGGCATAAATACCCAGGGAAATGGCAAAGGGTTCTAATCGCGATGCTCGCCCCACCCTCTGCACTTTAGCCTTGGGAGGATTGACTGTATTGTCAAGCAGTTTTTTGGGAAAATAATTTTTAAAAATAGATTAAACTCATCTTTTTTATTAAAAAACCATCGCAGAAATGGCCTAAAGACTTCCATTAACCTTCCATTGTAGTGTAATATTTGTAGTGTAATATTTGACAAATAGGAAAGAATGGGGTGCTCAAGAGGGGACTCGAACCCCTACACCTTGCGGCACATGCACCTCAAGCATGCGTGTCTACCATTCCACCACCTGAGCAATTTCTATACTTTGAGCGTTTTTGTGGCAAAAGCCGCACGCAATGCGTGCGGAGTACGGGATAAAATCCCGTACTATCCAAGGCGCTTCAGCGCCTTGGACTTTTGCCACAAAAACCACCTCAAAAATTTTCACCATTTCCTGAATTCTAAAACTAACTTCCAAAAACTTCTCAAAAAATTTAAACTTTGGTGCCAAAGGGCAGATTTGAACTGCCGACCAAAGGCTTATGAGTCCTCTGCTCTACCACTGAGCTACTCTGGCGCCACTTCAGCCATCCAAAATATTATTAATTCCTTGTCAAGATTCTTGATGGTACTAATTTCGCTGACTCCAACATACTACGACAAAATTTTAGTCATACGAAATTAAAATTTATCGTAAAAAATAATAATCGATCAAACGCCTCTTGACATGCGGAAAAAGTGCCATTCCATAACCCACCGAAGGAGGTATTTTATGTTAAAAAAAATTTCAAAAATAATTGCAGGTGGAATATTTTTCTTGGGTAGCGAAATTATGGCAGAACCATTAAAAAATTACAAGGATGCACTCGATTTTGTCAAAAGTGTCCACAATGGAGGTTCTGATCAGACAGGGCTTGTAGGCACTTTGCGAGATACCATTGGAAACGAAGAAATTCCCATTCAAACGCGTGTTTATATATTAAACGAAATTGAGGAAAATTTCACGGAACGATATATAGAACTGGAAATCGTTATCAATGGGGGTATACAAAGCTTATTAGAAGAGAGGGAGAGAAATAGAGAAACTCTTCCGGAAGAATATGGCCAAATGAATATGGAAATGAAACTTGCCCATGTGCTGTGGGAATCACAGACGGAAGAGTTTAGAGGGATTACCCTTAGGAGTAATTATGGTGCAAACTGTTTGGAGTCAATCTGTAGGATTTTGAGGCGTCAGAAAACTAATAATAAAGCTTTTGCCGATGCATTGCATCAACAAATGGAAAATGTATTAAAAGCTAATAATATTGAGATGGGTCAATTCGAACCTTAAAATTATGCTAAAAGGAGGAAGACTCATGTTAAAGAAAGTGTTGTTTCTAGCGCTGCTTTTGTGGAGTGAAGCATTTTGTTTTGAGTGCAGGATATACAATGTGGGGCAAGCCAATTTCGTCATCATTAGGCATAGTGATTATTGTTTAATCATAGATTGTGGAAAAAAGCGGAACATGAATCAATCAGACGACAAGAAGTTTTTTGCATCGGTGATTGGGTTTATTGGAGATAGTCATAAATCGTTAGTAATCACCCATCAACACGATGACCACTATAACTTTGTGAATTCAATTTCGACAAGCGAAGGGTTTAGAGGGTTTGATTATATATTGATTGGTAATCTGCGTTCGGAAAAGACTGCCGGAGAGTTATCTTCTCTTCCAAATGTGTTGTTTTGTGAAGTTGCAAAAGGGGGATTAATAAAAAATGTTAGGGATGTGGAACGGCTGTCAATTGATGAAGAAGTAGGACAGCTATCAGCTAATACACTCCAAGGTTGTCTAGGAGGAGATGTGGGAATCCAATTGTTATTGCCCGATGAACGGGCAGGCAATCATGAACACGACCAAAATCTTGTGCTCAAAGTAACGTATCAAGGCAAATCCATATTATTTCCCGGCGATGCCAGTGGCAAATTGCTTGAAAAAATCTATCAAGATGGGAAGGATGTTTTATTAGATAGGGTCAATTGCATATTACTGTCTCACCATGGCAGCAATGACAGTGGTGAATTGGAATGGTTTAGACAAGTTATTCAACGAAATTGCCGTCAGACCTTGACAATTGTTTCGAGTGATCCTACGGGAAGACATGCTTTACCCTGGAATATGGTAAAAAATTTGGGGTTAATGGGTGGTTATGTTAGTTCCCATCAAATATCGGTTCGAGGTCAGTCGGGCGGCAATCCTCTGCAAGTGCAAACCACCCAGCCATTGTTCACGACCTGTGATACGGACTTATATTATGCAATCACGATCGATAACGGCAATGGCGCAGTAATAATGACCGACAAGGATGGTAATGTTTTCTAAGTCATTTGACGAAGGTGCCTCCTCATCAAATCTCAGTTCGCGGTTCGTTAATTCAACGGGAGCAACGTATATTAGACATTTCTTAATTGTCGATCCACTTGCCATTGTTCTCGACCTGTGATACGGACTTATATTATGCAATCACGATCGATGACGGCAATGGCGCAGTAATAATGACCGACAAGGATGGTAATGTTTTCTGTCGCTAAATCCCAAGAGCATTGTAATTGAAGTATCGACAAAATTTTAGTCATATGAGATTAAAATTTATCGTAAAAAACGACAATTCGTTCATTCAACGGGAGCAACGTATATTCGCCATATCTAAATTGTCGATTAATAAGCCATTGTTCACGACCTGTGATACGGACTATATTATGCAATCACGATCGATGACGGCAATGGCGCAGTAATAATGACCAACAAGGATGGCAATGTTTTCTAAGTCATTTGATGGCGGTGCCTCCTCATCAAATCTCAGTTCGCGGTTCGTTAATTCAACGGGAGCAACGTATATTTGCCATACCTAGATTTTCGATCAACAAGCCATTGTTCACGACCTGTGATGCGGACTTATATTATGCAATCACGATCGATGACGGCAATGGCGCAGTAATAATGACCAACAAGGATGGTAATATTTTCTGTCGCTAAATCCCAAGAGCATTGGAATTGAAGTATCGACAAAATTTTAGTCATATGAGATTAAAATTTATCGTAAAAAACGACAGTTCGTTCATTCAACAGGAGCAACGTATATTTGCCATACCTAGATTGTCGATCAACAAGCCATTGTTCACGACCTGTGATACGGACTTATATTATGCAATTACGATCGATGGCAACATAATAGAAATGACCAACAACAAAAATGGACATGTTCTCTGTCGCTTATTATGCAATTACAATCGAAAGCTTCTCTGTCGCTTATAGCAGAAGATGGCAAATCTTCCAGTAAAAACTAAGTAAAGAATAGCTCGCTTCGCTAAAATAATGAGCAAAAATTGGCGAATTGATGAGAAGAAGCAATATAATAAAACCCCATTGGGAGCATGCGATAAAAGTTGCTTCTTTCATTCCGACAATAGACTTTAAAACATTCGCTCCATCCAGTGGTGGAATCGGAATGAGATTAAATAGACCAAATGAAACATTAATTGTCGCTCCAATGCTGCATAGATGACTCAAAGATGAATTGTTTTTCTCAAGCACAAGAGTACCTAATAGCAAAACCAAAAAACTAAAGACCAAATTCAAAAATGGTCCCATAAAAGAACACAGCATATCGCCCAATCTTCTGTACTTGAAATTATTGCTATTGATCACAACCGGCTTTCCCCATCCAACGATTACAAAGCCAGGAGAACATAGCAAAATAAACAACGGAATAATAACAGTTCCTAGAAAACTTATATGGGCCAGAGGGTTTAGCGTTACGCGACCCTCGATACGTGGCGTATCATCACCCAAACGCCCAGCTATCCAGGCGTGACCCCACTCATGAATTGTTAGCGCTAACAAAAACCACAAATAGTAAATAAAAACTCTCTCTAAATCCTGAATACTCACATTTTTTTCGATTTTAAAAATACTAAATTCGAAGATTGTTTCTCATACATACGGAGCTTAGATAGATTGCAACTATTTTAAAGTGTCGACAAAATTTACCATCTAAAGAAAAAAATTAATCCGGTACTTCTTTTACCATTTTATGTATCCTATTATACGCATCCTCCAATTTTTTATGATCGGCACTATCCTCGTCTTTTTGCTTTTTCATTCGTTTCATCTTTCTAGGTTTTTTATTCATCCTATTGGCAACACGATTGATCAATGTTGTCAATTCTGTTTTTTTTTCCGCATTACGCAGAAAACCTGCTTTAATGCTTTCCGCTTCTTCAAGGGTCTGACTCACGAAGTCCTTGCATTCCGTTGACACAGTCGCCATGCAATTCGACACCCCACCAACGGAAACTAACAAACCTAATAATATCTTCTTTACCATAGCCAATCTGATAGTAACTTCTTGTTTTTTCTAAATTAGTCAATCCTTTTTTTGAAACTTTTTAAAAAAAGACCGGTGCGACCAAGGAGTCCGTAACTCCTAAGGGCTCCTCGCCCTTAGAATCCCCGCCAGGG
>JAIRZB010000094.1 GCA_031267435.1 Puniceicoccales bacterium
AGCGCCCGGCCGGTCTTTAATAAGTAATAAACAAAAGCAAGCGGAATCCTTCCCCTTGCATCCCCTTGCAAGGAACACAGTTCCTTGACCTCGGAATCCAGGCCCGCTGCTTCGCCGCGCGCCTGAACAAAGGACGGGTGCGGCTACACCATGCGAAACTGCGCATGACTCGCCCGCATACCGAAGTCAAGGAGTCCGCGACTCCTTGTGGAAGTCCAGAGCGCAGAGCCCTCTGGGGCCCTCTGGAGCCCCGTGGGGAACCTTAACCGATAGTTTCAACTTCTTTGCTCCGCAACCATTGCATACTTTGCCATCCCATGCCGATGCCCATGGCTAATGATATCTCGCCCCTTCTGCCAATAAATTTTTTACTTTCCATAATTCCTCATTTTTTGCGGGAAAATCTAATTTAGAATCAAGATCTAGCTGAATTTCTTTCAAGTACCAATACCAAGTTGCATTACCTTTGGCTTTGGCCTTAGTTGCATAGTCCTCTGCCGTATAACCATAACGATCTCTGCTATAAATATTAGGATGATTATATTGGATCCAATCTAACAAATCCGAAGACATATGCTTCCAAGTGCAAACTGTTCTAAAAAAAGCAACGAATGCTTTATTAAAGTCCTCCTTTGAAGCCAATGAATTATAATGTCCTTTTCTATCGCAAAGACCTTGAGCGTTTAACCATTTTATGTAATCTTTGGTAAAAAGTCCGCTTAGATTATAAATTCCATACGGCGCAGATCCCCGACGAGAAGACGATCCGCGCCTGTGGCGGAAACCGGACGAAGTTCCTACGAATTGATGGCCTCCATGCGACGATCCATGCCCGTGGCGGGAACCGGACGAAGTTCCTACGAATTGATGACCTCCATGCGACGATCCATGCCCGTGGCGGAAACCGGACGAAGTTCCTACGAATTGATGACCTCCATGCGACGATCCGTGTCTGTGGCGGGAACCGGACGAAGTTCCTACGAATTGACGACCTCCATGCGACGATCCGTGCCCGTGGCGGAAACCGGACGAAGCAGAGGCATATAAAATATCCGGCATGAATAGTAATCCAATCCCCCAAAAACTCACACAATTAATTGTTTTCATTAAAAGTGTTACTATACTTTCTTGGAATCAGGAGCTTGTCAAGTTTTATAAAAATTCAAAATAAGACTAAAATATTTCCAACCCATTTATTTTAGGTTCGATTTCTATACGTTGCATGCATAATAGTTCTCTGAAATAATTTTTGCAATATTTTTATGATTTACCACCGAAAAAACCGATAGGGTTAAATCTTGTAATTTTTATTTAAAAATGTCGATTTAATGGAAAATAGCCCATTGACACATTGACGATTCCCCAAAACAGCCATCCTCGTATGTTCATGTATAGAAAAAAAGTTTTAGACATAGTTTTAGGAGGAATAGCTGATTTTGTAGATGGAAGCGATAACCCTCCGGATGGGAATGTTCCAAATGAAGATCATCGATGGCTTCATCAATGGAATAGCATCGCCGATGTTAGGTCTTTTTTCAGACATGTGAAAGAGCAAAAGAAAGCTAAAGTCAATGTGGAGATGGAGATAGATTGGGGCATCGTGGATTGTACGGTACTAGATAAGGATCCTTTAAATGTTTTATGCATATTGACGAACGCTTTCTTTTCTGTGGATATCAACAGGCTCGAATCAAAAATATCGACCGCATTAAATAAAATTATTGAAGAGACTTCCATTTCGTGTCCCTATGTTGATCATGATTTATCCCATCCAGGATTATATGACATCAAATGGGCGTGGTTATTGTTTTGTTCCCAAACGGTTGGCCATGGGGGAGAGGTATTACAGCAAGGTTATGAGCTTTATCCGATTTTCATGGCTAAAGAACTTTTAGAAAAACAGGAGAATGGGCTAGCTGTCATTGCCGAGAAGATACTTTATTTTGTGTTCGCTGCAATGTTTGTGAGTTGCATGTTTATTTTTTTTAATGTTGGCCAAGCTAATTTTACTTTACTAAAAACAAACGAAAAGGCGGTTGTAATTGACTGTGGCACAAAGCGCATGGGCGAAAAGAAAGGCAAGATTCATAAAGAAATGAAGGATTTTAGAATATTGGGTGATATTAAACCCACGGTTTTGATTTCCCATATGGATAATGACCATTATTGTGGACTGGAAGAATTTTTCCACAAGAACGAGAGAAAAGAGGTGGTATTGGAGCAAAATATACCCCAAGAATTACAGGATGATGGTGTCTTGAAAATAAGCCTAATGGCAAATTTTGGAATCGAAATGAGCAACAAAGAAGCGGAGAGCAAAATGGGGGACAATTGTTTGGAGATATTTTGGGTGAAGACAGAGGCAATGGGAGTGTAACATGCTTTCTCCCACGGGAAAATGATGCTATAACAAATGGAAACGCACAAAGTTTCATGATAAAAGTAACCTATGCCGAATATCCTGTTTCCAGGGGATTGTAGCGCAACATTGCTCGAAAAATTGGCGAAAACGGAAAGTTTTTCCGATTTTTTTAAGGACGTAGATGTTTTTGTATTTTCTCACCATGGCGATGGGCACAACGGTGAACTCAATTTATATGGTGTGGTATTTGATTCATCGCAGAATCGTACTCCATCTTTTTCAATCATTTCGAGTAATCCCGCGGGAAGAAACCACATTCCCAAAAGCGAAGTGCTGGGATTTAGCTATGCAAATAAAGAAAGCGTTTGAAATCTGTTACAGAGGGGACTTATTCTCCCCGATCGAGAACCCTAGGGTGTGCCGATCCATGCGTTAAAATATTGCCAACGCATCACTTTTCATTTTCGCTTTCCATGCTAAAATACTTTCCATCATATGATTCCGCCAATCGATTCCCCCGGGGATATCTCCCAAATGCTTCAGGCGATACTTTTCGTCGTTGGAGAGAAAATTTTGAGCGATATCCATGGCAAAGAACTTTCCCTTTCGGATCTCGGGTTAGTCGTAACAACCCTTCAGAGGCTGATCGATTGCCATAGCGAACTTAAACCTTTCGTCGAAGATAGTAATGGGACGAAAGTCATCTCCCAGGATGTTATCGATGCGATCCAAATGCAACTGAACTTGCTCTAATATGCGGGAATTCGAAAAAAAATTTTTCTTACCCTACCAAAGGCGCTGGATTAGCGATACTTCGCGATTGAAAATTATCGAAAAATCTCGCCAAATTGGCATATCCCTGGCCAGTGCATATCGCCTCGTTCGAGAACATTCCTATGAGGGCTGCCGCCATGATGCCTGGATTTCGTCGCGCGATGAAATTCAAGCAAAATTATTTTTAGAGGATTGCAAGAAATTTAGTCAAATTTTACACGTTGCCGCGCAAGACCTTGGTAAAGAAGTCATTGCATGCGATAAAAAATCGGGATCTGCTTCACTTCTGTTTCGCAATAATCGATCCATATATTCGCTCTCTTCTAATCCCGATGCCCAGGCCGGTAAGCGCGGCACACGTGTTCTCGATGAATTTGCTCTCCATCCCAACCCCAGGTTGCTCTATGCCATTGCCTATCCAGGAATCACCTGGGGTGGGCAATTGGAAATTATTTCGACCCATCGGGGTTCGGATAATTTTTTTTACAATTTAATCAAAGATATTACCGAAAACGGAAACCCAAAGCAATTTTCCCACCACAGGGTCACCTTACAGGATGCATTGGAGCAGGGATTTTTACAAAAACTGAAGGCCAAAGTATCGGCAAATGATCCCATAATAGAAATGGATGAGACGGATTACTTTGATTACATTCGGCGATCCTGTCCAGATCGGGAGACTTTTTTGCAGGAATACATGTGTGAGCCCTACGACAGCCAATCCATATTTTTGCCGACGGATTTGGTTGAGGATGCGGAAATGGGTTACGATCCACGGAAAGTTACGGCAGAAAGCGATTTATTTTTAGGTATTGACGTAGGGCGGACCAATGATTTGACGGTATTTTGGCTACTGGCATCCGTCGGTGAAGTATTGATAACGAAGGATGTTATTGTTCTAAGGGACAGGCCATTTTCGGAGCAGGAGGTGGAGCTTTACAAATTGCTTACACTGCCGATGTTACGTCGGGCGTGCATCGACCAAACGGGGATTGGGCGGCAATTTGCTGAGCGGGCTATGGAGCGTTTTGGAAAATACAAGGTCGAAGGAATTACGTTTACGAATTCCATTAAGGAGCAGCTAGCCTATCTACTGCGCACGACCTTTGAGAATCGGGCCATAGGGATACCGGGCGATGAGCATATTCGTGCCGACTTACGGGCAGTGAAAAAGGAAAGCACCTTTGCGGGGAATCTTCGCTTTGCGGCGGAGCATACGGGAAATGGCCATGGGGATCGTTTTTGGGCATTGGCACTGGCTATCCACGCTGCCCAGAGTGTTCAATCCCAGAGGAAGGTACACTTTGAACCCATTTCACACAATTGGCGAGTGGAGAAAATCCTTTGCCGAGGCGCCGAATACCATTGGGTAAATGGTTGAGTTTTGTAATATAAAATTTATTTCAAATTTGTTCCGCAGGTTAACTTTCGTTCCTGCGGAACAATGACCAAACTTGATTGGAAAATTTTTAATGGTAATTTAGTAATTCAAAAGATTTTGAATCGCGAATTTCATAGCACTGGATAAATATGGCAATCTTCTCGGCACTAATGTTTAGCATTTTATGCCATCCGATACGCCATCCAAAACGCCCTAGTGTTTTACATCTTGTCCTGTGTGGCTAAATTTCCTCCTCCGACATAAATGGATTTCTTGAATCTTCAAAAAAGAGGCGTCCTGGCGGAGGATTGGCGAAGTCATCTTCGTCATCTGAGGCTGAATTCGAAGGAGGATTGGCTGGGCCAACTGCGCCAGCTACCGCGGCTGGACCTCTATACACTGCCACCCTTAGCTGACGGTAACGCGAAGGCCGAGGACTGACAGGGTCAGCTGCGCCAGCTGCCGCGGCTCTATCTCTATCCGCTGCCGCTCTTACTGGAACAACCATAGGTGCAAGAAGCTCACCAGTTGCCGCGACTCCATGTCCATCCGCTGCCAATCCTAGCGCAGGGACATGAGAAGAAGCTGGCGGAGGCGGAGGATTGGCAGGGCCAACTGCGCCAGCTACCGCGTCTGGATCTCCATATTCATCCTCTTCCGATTCTAGCAAAGGAGCTGCAAGAAGAGCTGGCGGAGGACTGGCAGGGCCAACTGCGCCAGCCACCGCGTCTGGATCTCCATGTTCATATCTACCCGCTGGCTCTCTTTCGAGAGGAGAAGTCGACGAATCAGATTCTTCATTATCTGAGGCTGGCTCCGAAGGAGAAATCGGAAATGCGAA
>JAIRZB010000016.1 GCA_031267435.1 Puniceicoccales bacterium
TTTCAGAGGTTCGTGGAGAAGCAATCGATTCGCGAGGGGAAAAAATGCGGGGCAAACAGGGAACGTTAGGACACCATTGCCAACGGAATCAGCGGCAGCGAATGAGCTTACGCCCGCTGGGGGGCCCCCGTCCCAGGCATCCGAAGATGTTGCTGTGGTATGTGCCACGGACTTGCACTGCAATGATCAAAACTATCTAGGCATAGAAAATATTGTCCATGGGCTGTGTATGGAACATGGTATGGTCATAGTAGTCATTAATGGAGATGTTAATACAAGGCGCGATCCTATAACCCATAGGTTGATTCCTAGTTCCGAAAAACATGGCGATACCCGTACTAATCGATTAAAAATATTAGCTACCTTTCTTTCCTCACTCCTTAGGCATTCGAATTTACATATAGTTTTTAATATGGGAAATCATGAAGTTATGGATAGATATCCTCACCATATGTCATATTTTTTCCGAAAAATGACCAATTACGGGGGTGATCGATTCCATGTGATCAGTAATTTTAAAGCGCGAATACCACTTGAAATGGAAAAACATGAACCGCAAGATGGTTTTAAACGTTTCGTAAAGCCTTATGTCCACATCAATGGATTCGGCTTTGTAGGCTACTGTACAAAAGATATTTTCCCTTGGGGAAAACCACAGGATCAGAGATGTTATAGCTATGCATTGGGAAATTTTTTTGCTAATGACGAAAAACATAGGTATATAAATAGATTTTTTAAAAGTTGCAAGAGGAACATGGCTCAACCGGAGACAAAGGTAATCTTTGCGGTAGCCCATGCGGGTGCAAAAGAATTCAATCAACTGGAATTGGCGAAATTTTTGGATGGTGCATCGAAACCCATCGTAGCAATATTTGGGCATGATCATAGGCAGGATCATGCAAGAGGTACCATAAAACATGGAATAATAGGCGTTCAGCCGTATCCCTATGGCGAAGATGTGGCCATAATTAGGTTTAAAAAATTTATACTTACCTCCATAGAATATGCAAATACATACTTTTAAACGCTGGTAAATTTCTGGCGGAGAGAGAGGGATTCGAACCCTCGAGCCCCGTTTTGCAAGGCTACCTTCTTAGCAGGAAGGGGCTTTCGACCACTCAGCCATCTCTCCTCCATGACCAGTGCTAATAAACTCGCCGCTATGGTCAAGAAAAAGTTTATGAAGATCCTCCAATGCGGTATTTTGGGTATCGATAAATAAAAAAACAATAAAAAGATTGACTTTTAAAAAAACATTTACGCCAATGGAAATCAAAGAATAGGAGTAAATGTTTCCCCATAAAAATTTGGGATAATGAATAGGTTTGGGATGCCTCCGTTTATCGGTCGCCGGACCCATAGAAAAGCTACAATGGGAGGGAAGAGTCGACCAATCCCAATGGGCAATTTTTGGTTTAGCAATGGAGAAAACTTAAGGGAAGCCTATGATGCAAAAAACGAAATTCGGCAAAGATATTGCACGATTATGTCCAGCGTTCCCGTGGCTGGAGATCTTATTCCTAGCAAGGAATTTACCGTTCATCCCGTTCCACTTTTTTGGCTGAGCGACATTTCCAGTCCATGGTCCAGCCCAGGATAGAAATAGAAATCGCTGGATAATGCGGACAAGGGGTTCCAAAATACTCGCCATTATCGCTGTCATGTTGGTGGAAAATTTCATCGATCTCCCCCTGAAAAATTATTAATATCCGTCCGAAGAAAGATCGAGACAAATAGTTGATTTTGTTGCTCGCTGATAAATTTTCTGTTCCTAGGAAATTTACCAACTTTTATTTGACAAGGTAATCCCATGCACAATGCAAAAAATACCTTCCCAATAAACCCAGAGAGCTGGATGTGCCGTGTTTTACATTAATCTATCACCTTTGTCATTAGACAACATACGCAAGTGATGACACTTTTGCCTTTCGGTAATCCGACATGACAGCCACATCATTCGCCTTGCTAACTTTAAAAAAAAGAGTAAGGAATAAATTCAACCATAAAAATCACGCTCACTCCAGCAAGACTCCCATGCTAAATAATTTAAGAAAAAATCCAGATAAAAATATCGAAAAACTCATTTATTTGTACCATTGCTATTTTAAGGCATTCATTTTTGTGTTTAATACTCGCTGTAATCCCACATTGGGAGTATTTTCTAGATGCCCATGAAAGAGATTGCAATGAATGAACTCCTCAGGATTGGGAATGAAAATAAAAAATTCGGCATTTTTGGCGCTATCAATGGGACGTGGAAAAAATTAATTCAATTTGACATAGCTAAAAATACTTTCGACGATAAATTAGATTGCAACGGTAGCGGTAATTAATAGGAGAATAAAACGAAGTAAAAATGAGGAAATTTGGCATAGAACCTCTGCGTTCGGAAAATTTTCCCGAATGGTATCAACGGGTTGTAAAGGAAGCCGATTTGGCCGAAAATAGCGATGTTCGTGGTTGTATGGTCATCAAACCTTGGGGCTATGCGATTTGGGAAAATATGCAGCGCATCCTGGACGGTATGTTTAAAAAAACAGGCCATCAAAATGCTTACTTTCCACTGTTTATCCCGCTAAAATATTTAGAAAGGGAGGCGGCGCACGTCGAAGGATTTGCGAAGGAATGTGCCGTCGTAACGCACACGCGCCTACGGGTGGACGATCATGGGCAATTGATTCCCGTCTCGCCGCTGGAAGAACCGCTCGTCGTCCGTCCCACTTCGGAAACGATTATCGGCGAATCCTTTTCACGCTGGGTTCATTCCTACCGCGATTTGCCCATTCTTATTAACCAATGGGCGAATGTCGTGCGCTGGGAAATGCGTACACGTCTGTTCTTACGGACCTCAGAATTTCTTTGGCAGGAAGGTCATACCGTCCACGAAACAAGTGTGGAAGCGGAAATGGAAACGGAAAAAATGTTGGAATGTTACCGCGAATTTGCTGAAAATTATATGGCCATGCCAGTTCTTTGCGGCGAAAAAACAGAAATGGAACGCTTTCCAGGAGCTGTAAAAACATTGTGTATCGAAGCAATGATGCAGGATCGAAAGTCGTTACAGGCAGGAACTTCACACTTCCTTGGACAAAATTTCGCAAAATCTTCAAACATTCAATTTGTGGGTCGCAATGGCGAAAATCAGTATGCGTGGACATCCTCCTGGGGAGTATCGACGCGGCTTATCGGTGGACTTATTATGACCCATTCCGATGACGATGGCTTAATTTTACCACCAAGCCTAGCGCCGCAACATATCGTCATTTTACCCATTATCCACCACGAAAAAGATGAAAGTATTGTTCGCGAATATTGCGAAAAAGTTAGGAAACAAGTCAATGAAATGGATTACAATGATCACCCCATAGGGGTGCATATCGATGGGCGTGATCTCAACGGTGGCGTAAAAAAATGGGAATGGATTAGGAAGGGTGTGCCACTAATTTTGGAAATCGGTCCCCGCGACCGGGAAAAAAATTCCCTCTCCATTCTGCGACGCCATACTATGGAAAAATACACCCCATCGCTGGAAGAATTTGTACGGAATTTGAAACAGGAATTGGAACAGATCCAGTTGGAGATGTTGGAACGGGCACGCACCTTTCGCGAACAAAATACAAAACAAATCACTTCAGAAAGCGAATTTGCTGAATTTTTTAAAGCGCAGGGTGGGTATGCGGTGACATTTTTCGCGGGAGATCGGGCCATCGAAGAGACCATGAAAGAAAATTTTAATGTGACAATTCGCTGTATTCCAAAGGCAGCTGAAAATCCAATTGGAACTTGCATATTTACAAATCAACCGACACAACAAAAGGTTATCTGGGCGAAATCCTATTAGATACGCCTCTATTTTTTATTTCGAAGGAGATGTTCGACGGCATTGGCAATTTGTTCGGCGGCGTCGGGTACGAATGTGTGATCGAGATGCCATTGCATCGTTGCTAGAATGTCTGGATTAGAAATAATTTCGAAGGTGCGTTGGGCGAGGGTATCGATTTTGTTCTGGTCGACAACGGTCGCAACTCCGAGTTCTTCGGCGACCTTTGCATTGGCCCATTGGTGATTATCGGCGGCGAAGGGATAGGGGACCAGGATCATTGGTTTTTTACAATATCGGCATTCCGCAATCGTTCCGGCACCGGCACGTGCAATGACTAAATCGCAGGCGCGAATTACCAAATTCATATTGTTACAAAATGGTAACATATGCAAAGTGCAGTCTTCAAAATTGATCGCTTTTTCTTCGGAAAAAGAAGGACCTGCAATGCAAAAAATATCAATATTATGGTGAGCAAATTTAAAGAAATTTTGCTGCACCCATTTGTTAATGGCGAGTGCTCCATTGCTTCCTCCAATGATTAGAATGATTCGTTTTAAAGCGGGCCAACCGAGTTGATTACGGGCTTCGGCTCGGGAAATATTTACAAATTCCTGACGAATAGGGTAATCCACATGCGACACTTTTTTGTTATATTTTTTTAAAAATATATTTGGTGGAAAAAGAATTTTTGTTGCAAATCCCGCTAAGAAGCGCGTTGCTTTTCCGGGAATAATATTTGATTCATGCAAAATGATGGGAATTTTTTTCATTTTTGCAGCGAGAACAAATCCCATCGAAGTAAATCCTCCGAAGGAAATGACGGCATCGATTTTTTTTACTTTGAGTAAATTTAAGGCTTGGCGAAAGGATTTTAGCTGGGAGTGTATAAAGCGTGTTAGGGTATAGGGTGAAAGCTGAAAGGGTATTGCGTTTACCCGGATGAAGTCAAAATTTTCATATTTTTTAGAAAAAATCTCATCAATTTGTTTGTGGCTAATGGCAAAGGTACAATGGTGATTGACTAAACGTTCCGCAACGGCAATTGCCGGCGCAATGTGACCTCCAGAACCACCACAGACTAGAAGAATATTCATGGGGTAGAAGTATAAAATCTTTGCCGATCTTGCAACTTTATAACAATTATGAAAAATTTTTAATTTCCGGGAAATTTATTTTGGGTTGATACAAATGCCAACGGAAAATGACGAAATTTTAACTTTTAACGCGCCGCTTGCTCTCACCCTCTATCTGTTAGCATTGGAAGGTTTGGCCGCATCGTCAAGTAATAAATTTTGGATTAGATACGGTGGCAAGGTAGTACGCGGCGGAGCTACGTAACCGATGGAAAATTTGTCCCATTAGCTGAACGTGGGACCGCGAAGCACGGAAATTGAAACGTGCCACTTGCTCCCACCCTCTACCTGTTAGCCTTGGAGCAGGTTCATTATTGTCAAGATATTTTTGGGAGATATTTTTCTGAAATAAATTTCGGGAAAAATAAAAATATTTTGTAGTCGTAATAATATTTTCATGGCAAATCGGCAAATCGTAAAAAGTAAAAAATCTTTTACGTTGGTGGAGACGGTTAATATCGCTTATCTCTAATGCTAGAAGATTTAGTTATGCTGTCAAAATATTTCAAGAAAAATTCTACCTGTTAGCCTTGGAAAAAAATTTTGGATTGGGTACGAAAGAAACCTCCATCTCCCGAAAACATAGACAAAAACTAACGCTTCGAAAATTGAAACCGCTTTCTAGCTCCGGGTTGCCCTGGTTTCTTACGCTCCTTTTTGCGACCGTCACGGGTGAGATGGCCAGCCTTTTTCAATGCAACTCTTAAACTTATATCCATTTCGCAAAGTGCCCGCGCTATGCCAAGACGAATCGCCCCCGTTTGCCCAGAAACACCGCCGCCAAAAACATGAACGTGTGCATTAATTTTTCCTAGTACGCCAGTTATTTCCAATGGAGAAAGAACCATTTTCTGTGTTACCTCCTGCCGACAATATTCTTCAAATGGCCTTCCATTGACAACAATTTTGCCTTCACCGTTCGAAATTCTTACACGCGCGACAGAAGTCTTACGCCGTCCCGTCCCCAAAAACTCTTCCAAAAGCTCACTCATAGTTCCACGCTATATGGTTAACAGTTTAGGTTGTTGAGCACCATGGGGATGTTCAGCGCTTGCATAGACCTTCAATTTGCGAATCATCGCATTTGCAAGACGATTTTTCTGCAACATTCCCTTTACCGCATGCTCAATGATAAATTCCGGCCGCCGCTTCCGCATTTTATCCAGAGACATACGCCGCTCGTTGCCCACATACATCGAATAAAACATATATTCCTTGTTGTGCTCCTTCTTACCCGTTACTTTTACCTTATTCGCATTGATAACGATCACAAAATCGCCGTTATCCACATGGGGTGTAAACGTCGGCTTATCCTTGCCACGCAATACATCCGCTACCCTGACCGCCAATTTACCTAGCACAACACCAGCCGCATCTATAATCCGCCACGTCTTATCTTGTGCATCCTCTTTTCTCACTAAAGTTGTTTTCATGGGATAACCAATTCTCTTCAGCCTAGATCCATTACGGGTCTTGTCAAACTTTTTTATCAAAAAATTTTAGTCATGCGGCTTCCCCCGGCGGGGGGGGCGCGCGCGGGCGGACCCCCCCGACGGGAGC
>JAIRZB010000054.1 GCA_031267435.1 Puniceicoccales bacterium
CGGGAGTCCAGAGGGCGGAGTCCTCTGGTTAGCGAGAAACGATCGTATGAATCGAACTATGAAAATACTTTTGTGCCGTTTCCTGAAGCATTTGCGGTGCTATATTTTCATAAAACGAATGCATCGTACGTAAATTCTCCAGGCGCTGAGGAAAGCGATGGGCATGCATAATATGGTCAAGCCAAAAACCATTTTGTCTAAATTCGTCGCGAATTATGTTAAGAATCGGCAATCTAATGCGTTCGAGTTCTTCCAACGAAATTGGAGTCGTCTTCAGATCCTCGATAATTGCCAAGGTTTCATTTTTGGTATCGTAGGTTAAATCGGGATGAAGAGAAAGTATAATTTCAAATAATCCAAAATTTTTAAAAGATGTAGCATTATTATTTACACGTGGTGAATAAATTTTTCCTTCCATTTTGCGGATCTTATTGCGCAGGCGATCGCCGATTATTTCCCTTAGTACAAATAAGGCGCGGGCATCTTGAATATTATTTTCATCATCCGTCAGAAAAGTTACAATCGATACGGTACGTTTTTCATCTCCTGTAAAATGGAATAATTTTTCCGTTATTCCTTTGGGGAAGGTAACAATTCCGGAATCGAGTGTATTATTTTGCGAAGGCGACCGCAATGGTAGCGCTCCAAAGGTATCCTGAATGTTCTGAACAACCATTTCGAGATCAAAATCCCCCACAATTGTTAGCTCCATGGCTTCCCGTTGAAAGACGGGAAGGAGTAAATTTTTAATGTCGTCCATCTGAATGGAAAGCGTAGAGACTTCATCGGGCAGTCCGGCAATTAAATCATTACCCACGATAAATTTTCGGTATTGGTCGCCGATAACAGCCGTCGGTGACTTTGCGCGATCCAAGTAAATTGGTTTCAAAGTTTCACGCACTTCGAATAGCGCCCGTTCTTCAAACCCGGCATCGGAAAGACAAGCAACCATCAACTTTAGACCGAGGGGTAAATTTTTTTTATCACACGCTCCCAGAAAATTAAAACTGCGCGAGTCGATATTAAATTCCATCTCAATGCATTTCGACGCCATCAGTTTGCTGAGCTCTTTCCAAGGATTTTTTTTGAGACCCGATTTAAGCAGTGTTTGGCCTGCAATGAAAAAAATACCTGGCTGCGGATGGGGATAGTTTGTCATGGAACCGTGGCCAACCGTTAGCGCAAATTGAATTTGATTTTTCGTAAAATCGGTGGGTTTGAGATTAATTTTAATGTTATTGGCAAGTGTCAGTTGGGTAATACCGAGATCCTCGATATCATTCCGTTGAACAATGGCACGGTACGGCGTATCGAAGTGTTCATAGGCAAAATTTCCCAGTGCTTCGTGTTCATTTGAAGCCACCGATACCCGTTCCGATTGATCGAATATTTCTTCGATAGTTTTTTCTTTACCATCAATGGGCTGGTTAGAACTGACGGCGATGTATAAATTTTCCCAAATTTTTTCCAATTCTTTTCCACAGTCCTTTGCTGTGATTTCATCGTTCAATTGCTTGATCAATTCGCAGTAATTTTCCGGGGACAGGAAATGCAATTTTTCCTGATAGCAGTGTATCAATTTGGAAACAAGTTCACTCGAATGGCGTGTTTTAGCCGCTAGCACACTCCGTTCCGCATTATTGATAAAAAATTCTTTTTGTCGTTGAAGCTCCGCTTCCGAAATGCCATATTGGCGCATTTTCCGCATTTCTTGTTCCAAAAGATTCAGACATGTCACCCAATTTTTATGTTCGCAAATTATCTCTGCACTGACCGTCGTATGCTTAGTTTTTAAGAAATTTTGAATAAAAGATACCCGTGCCCCCATAAATAGCGAAGGATTTGTCGATCGTTTATCGGCAAGGCGCTCTTCAAGAATGTGGGTCAGGATATCCAAAATTAACCAATGCCGATAGGCTTCATAGGTATCCGTAACAAATTGGTCAGGAAATAGGAGTGAAATTTCTATGTTAGTTTCCGAAAGGTCGGGATCCGAAAAATGGAAAAATTTTTTCCGCTGAACGTTTAGCTGCCCCAATTCTGCATGGGGAGGTACCTTTGATTTTAAATCCTGAAAAGTATTCCGAATACGTTCTTCAAATTCCGCAATGTCGATGTTGCCTACGGCTACGAAAAACATTTTTTCCGGAGAATACCATTTCTCGTAGAAATGGCGAATACTTTCGGATGAGGCACGTTCAATAACCTCAGTTTTTCCAATGGGAAAGCGATAGGGAAGAATCATACCATCCAGAAAAAACTTAAAACTTTTTTTGGAAAGCCGCATCGAAACATTATCATAATCTCGTTTTTCGGCAAGGATAACACCCCGTTCCTGATTAATATCGTTTTCCGAAATATCGAGCCCATCACAGAAATCTCGGAACGCAAGAAATGCCGTATCGACAGTTTCTGGATTATTATTGGGAAGATTAAGTTTGTAGCATGTGTTGAAAAAGGAAGTATAAGCATTCAAATTGTGACCAAAGTCAATACCTAATTTTTGCATGCATTCGACAATTTCGCCTTGGGGAAAATGTTTGGATCCACGAAAGGCCATGTGCTCCAAAAAGTGTGCCAAACCCCGCTCATCTTTTTCTTCATAGGCTGAGCCAATATCGAAGTTAAGGGATGCAAAAATACGTCCTTCTGGACGGTCGTTTTTCATCAACGCGTATTGAATACCGTTTTTTAATTGCCCCAATTTAACATTGGGATCATTTCGAATCTCAACCTTTACCGGAACCGAAGTCCCCTGATCTTTTTTCGATAAAGTACCGCAACCAGAAAAATGTAACATCCCTAAAATGAATGGTATAAATTGAATTAATTTTTTCACTATGCAATTAAAGTTGGGTCAAATTCTTCCTATGAGAAGATTTTTATTGAAAAAAACAATCTAATTTTTCTCACTGTTAGAGGATGATTTCAGCGTATTTCAAATGGCAAAGGAACAGCGTTACAGAATTTTACTTTTTATGGCGAGTTTCGCATTTTTAGCGGTATCGGTAACGAGTGGCGTTGTCGTCTACCAATCCTATTGCCAATGTAAGGCCATGGAAAACCAGGAGCTACGCCAATGGGAACGCTATCTGCAGATAAAAGATCGATTTGAAACCCAGCAGGAGCATCTTAGAGAACTTATTGAAGATCCTGATTTTTTGGAACATGTCGCCCGCGAACATCTACAAATGGCAGGCAAAAATGAAATATTATTCCGTTTTGAGTAAAGTCTATGAATAAATTACAGCGAGAAGTTTTTGAAAAATTTGAACAATATGACCAGGAACAGATTTTTCGTTTTTGGGATGAATTAAATGACGATGAGCGATTGAGTTTATGCCGCCAGGCAGGACGAATAGACATCGGTCGATTGACAGAGATAGTCCATACGCTATTGAAAAAGGAAAAGAATCAGGAAGAAATTTTTCACCCGGGAGTACCGTTTGCGCCGGCGGATTATATTGGTTTACCGCTGGATGAAACGAGTCGTTGCCGTTGGGAAGATGCCTATAATTTGGGCGAACAGGTTTTAAGTGAAGGTCGTGTCGCCGTATTTACCGCAGCCGGAGGACAGGGTACCCGCCTCGGTTTCGAAGGCCCAAAGGGAACATTTGCCGTGACACCGGTAAAAGGAAAGTCTCTCTTCCAGGTATTTGCCGAAAAAATTCGCTTCGCAGAAAAACGTTACGGAAATTCTATCCATTGGTTTATTATGACCAGTGATCGCAATCATAACGAAATCATTGAATTTTTTGGCAAGAATAGTTCCTTCGGCTTACCCAATGTACACTTTATTAAACAGGGATCGCTGGCGGCAGTAACAGTGGATGGCAAGATAATGCTAGAGGACAAATGGCACATTGCGATGCATCCCGATGGTCATGGTGGAGCATTCCGGGCATTTGTAGCGAGTGGAGCAAATGCAATGCTTGAAGCACAGGGGGTCGATGTGGTCAGTTATTTCCAAATCGATAACCCATTGGTCCCGGTAATTGATCCCTATTTTATCGGTTTTCATAGAAAAAATCGATCCCAAATGTCATCCCGTATGATTTTAAAAACCTATCCCGAAGAAAAAGTCGGGGTATTTTGTTCGGTCTATGGGCATTCTGCGGTGGTGGAGTACAGTGATTTGCCAATCGAACGAGCAATTGAACGCGATCGCAGCGGAACACTGCGCTTCAAAGCGGGTAATACGGGCATTCATCTGTTTGAACGAGATTTTTTTAGCTTGATGGGAACGGAAATGAATGGACGCCAGTTACCATTGCACGCAGCAAAAAAGAAAATTCCAACAATTGATGCAAATGGAAAACCGATCGATCCAGAAGTACCGAATGGTATAAAATTTGAAACATTTATCTTCGATGCATTGCAATTTGCAGAACATTCGATCATCGTGGAAAGCAATCGTAAAGAAATTTTCAGTCCCATAAAAAATTCCGTAGGCTTGGATTCTCCGGAAACTTGTCGCCAGGACCAAGTGCGACTGTTTTCAAAATGGTTAGTCGCTGCGGGTTCGGATATGCCGATCGATGCGAAGGGCCTCCCTCCATTTAATATCGAAATTAGTCCTCTGTTCGCAGATAATGAACGCGACTTTCTAATAAAATGGAACCGTTTGGAAAAACATCTGGCTATTTCTTCAGGAAGTTATATCGAATGAGCCAGAGGGCTCTGCCCTCTGGACTCCCGCAAGGAGTCGCGGACTCCTTGACCTCGATATGCGGCCAAGCCATGCGAAACTTCGCATGGTTTGGCCGCATACCGAGGTCAAGGAGTCCGCGACTCCTTGCGGGAGTCCAGAGGGCAGAGCCCTCTGGGTAATTATATGGATACAAGAAAAAAGAAAATGTTTGATCGTTTTGTCATTTTTTTCAAGAATAGGGATCCG
>JAIRZB010000055.1 GCA_031267435.1 Puniceicoccales bacterium
GGGGCGCGCTTGGGGGCAAAAGCCAAGGAGCCGTAGGCTCCTTGTAAGGCCTGGAGCGAAGCTCCAGGCCTTGCGCGGTTCCCGCGCAGCTTTTGCCCCCAAAACAAAAAACAAAAAAAAGAAACAAAAATACTATTCCGCAGGCTTTTCACTCGACACGGCACCACGTTTCACCAGTTCACTTTTCATCAATTCAAGGTTTCTAATTTTTACAGGATCCGTACTAATGGCAACAAATTTCCCTTTCCTTAGATCCACTTCGCCACCGAATTTTCGAGCCAATTCAATCATTGTCAATAAATTGTCCACTGCCACGTCCGTAAATTTAGTTTCAATATAACTTTTTCCTTCCCGTTGGGATTCAGATACCGCTTGAACAATTCGAAAATTATCCTCAAAGGGGCGAGAAATATTTATATTATGGCGAATGAAAAAGTCAAAAACACACAAATTACTATTCCTAATGGCATTGCGAAAAATACTATGCAAAAAATCCTCATCTACTTCAGGATTTTGAAATACCAAAAACTCAGCAAATTCTTCTTTTTCAAATAAAAGAGCCGATTGTAAAGCGCGATCAATTACATTACGGCGCTCTTCAGGACTCTGGCTTTTTTTTTAAAGAACCTGAAATCCTGCTTTATTTCCTATTGCAGCCACACTATCAACCATATCGTGTGCAGCGAAAGCATATTTTAAGAGTTGTTGTTTTCTGTCAGCGGCAACGGCTTCTCCATACGGCATTTCCGCTGAAGAAACCGATGATACACCACTCCATAGGCACAACAATACGAACCATATTTTTCTATTTATAACAGACATATGGATTTTCCTTTTGCCCAAATTCCTTCTTTGTCAACTATTTTTTCTAAAAATTTTCTTGGCCCGCAATTTTTACAATTTTACTGCAATTTTTCCATTTACGAAACCAGGCTCACATATTTCGTCATATTTTTATTTCACATTATCGGAATGCTATCGCTTTTTTGTTGTGCTATCCAAGCTTTAATTTATATGTCTTATTCTGTGGTTTTCTCGTTTCAACAGTCCTTTTTCGATGATCACCGCAGGTTGTCACAGCTTTCCGACCAATCTATTCCGGAACCCACACGGGCACATAACGGTAATCGCATCACGGAAGATCCACTAATCACAGCAATCAAAAATGGTTCCCAATCAGCTTTTTCCGAATTTGTTCACACCTATAGGCAGCGTGTTTTCTCGGTTATCTACAACATTATCAATAATTCATCCGATGCTGCCGATATTGCTCAGGATGTTTTTATCAAAGCTTTCAATTCCATTCATTCCTTTCGGTCGAATTCTTCCCTATTCACGTGGCTCTATCGTATTGCCGTTAATATGGCTCTTTCATTTTTACGAAAAAACAAAAAATGTACCGTGGTCAGTCTCGATTATCTCGATGAATCCGGCATAACGCCGGAGACTTTGCAATTTATTCCAGTCGTCGACGGATGCGATCGCTCCGTCGCATTAAAAGAATTACAAAAAAAATTGAACGAAGCTCTTCAAAAATTATCTAATAGTCATAGAGTGGTGTTCGTATTATTTGAAATCGAAGGATTGTCCCATGAGCAGATCGCTTCCATTGTTGGTTGTTCGATAGGGACAGTACGTTCGCGATTACACTATGCGAAGCAACAGCTGCAAGGGTTTTTGAAGGAGTATATGTAGTATGCCAAAATCTAGGAAAGATAAAAAATTGTCACAGTTATTTCAATTAAAGTCGATCGAAGTTCCATCGGAGGAATTTTGGAAAAATTTTGAGATGGGTTTGCAATGTAAGCTTTTAGGGCAGACGAAACCTGAGAAGGCAAAGCGAATTTCATTTGGTAATTGGTTGCATATACTTTTTCAAAAATACAAAATATATTTCACTTCGTTTTCCTACGCAACCTGTGGAGTGGCTCTTTTATTAGCTTGCTGCGTTTATCCATGGAAAACGACCGTCCAATTAAAAAATTCCATCCTAGCATTTTCCGGGGAAGTATTGCCATTGCAAGGGGTAGGAAAGGATGCAACTTTAGTCTTTAGGATGCCTGAAGTTCAGTATTCAAACTATGTTCGCGATGATATTTATACATCAGGATTGAATTCCCGTGGGAAAGAGTTAGCTTTCTAATTTATGGGGCGTGTCAAAACGTGTTTCATCTTCCAATTTCTACTCACTTTAGTTAGCGATCATGCTACTTGGGGGAGTACAAGTTTAGAGATTTCGCAGGTTCTTGATCACAAATCTTTAAACAATCAAGCATTGCGAATAGGGTCGCAAGAAAAAGAAAAGGGTCATATTTCGTATCCAGCGACTACTGTTTCTCCCAATACTGTTTCCACAACGCTTTCTTTGATTTCAGGCGACATTCAAGCAATTTGGAATGCCAAAAAAGATGCCGTTGTACAGGTTATGGGGAACACAAAAGATGAACATGGTCAAAACAAATTACTTTTGGGAACCGGTTTTTTCGTGGATGCCGATGGGCATATTTTAACAACGGCGACAATCACAACGGAAGCAGAAAATTTATGGATAGATTATGAGGGGTTATCCTATGCGGCGAAATTGATAGGAAAAGATCCCATTACGAATCTCGCGGTTATCGAATTACTAAAAAAACCGGAACATTTTCAACACATTGCTCTGCAAAAATTTTCATCCTACGAGTGTAGTCAATGTGGCGAATTGGTAGTATTCATCGGTTGCGCTCTTGGATTTCCGCCGGCACCGAATTTTGGAATTATTCTCGGAGAAAATATTACTTTTGGTAATCGCGTGTTTATTGTCAGCTATTTGCGAAGCAACATTGAAATTTGTGGAGGAGAAAGCGGTGCGCCGGTATTTGACAGTTTTGGTAATTTATGTGGAGTTTTAATTGCATCGCTACCGGAAGTGCATTCCAGTTTTATTATTCCAAGCTGTATACTGGAACGAATTTTTCAAGCACTTTTAGTAAATGGCACCGTAAAATACAGTTCCGCTGGATTTTCTGTTCGCAGCCAAATGTCCATTGCGGGAAAAAGAGAAATTATTATTTCATCACTACGCGAAGGGACTACAAAAGACAGCACTGATGATTATTTAAAAATCGGCGATGTGATTCTCAAAATCGATGGTATTGATATACAAGAGGAAAAAGACATTGCCAACTTATTATTCTTTAAAAAGCCCGACGAAACCGTTACACTCACTGTTTTGCGAGGCAATCAAATAATAGAGATTCCCATAATGCTAGCGGAAAAAACATCGGAACAATTTTTTCTAACCATACAATAAGAACACAGCCTAAACTGTGCTCTTACCTACGTCTCTCAACAACCGTTGTAATTGAGACTTAATTTAGAATCGTTATAAAAAAATTACTAAAACTAGTTAGATTTTCCTGGAAGAAGTTTTTCTATGACTTGAAACCCTTTTATCAATCGACGGAATTAGATTTCTTTATCATAGAAAGGGAGCAACTTCTTCCTATTATTTGTAACTGTATTCAACAAAACTCACCATTTGCAGCAATTAACGCCTCGATACTGACGCAACTTCCAATGCTCGGATTGCACTAGTCAAATCTCTTTTTTCATTAGTCAATCTTTGAAGCTTAGCCGCCATCAGTTCAACTTTCGTTTTGGCTTCCACTAAAGTTTCCTCACACAAGGCTATCTGAGGCTCCTCTGTTGCATTATTTCTTTCAGCTTGGGCAGCTCTCTCCTCAGCTACAGCCGCATCTGACTTTGCTCTAGCAGCTGTTTCCTCTACATTAACAAAATCAAGCACTGCCTTCGCATGTGCGATTCTTTTTGCTGTTACATCATTCTCTAGGGCTGGGGTTAATTGGTTTAGTGCGACAGCATTAACGTAATTCTGCTTACTCGATTCATACTCCCTACGTACCGTACGGACCACATTGTTTGCAGCTAAGATGTCATGCACATCGTTCACTTTCACAAGTCTCTCCTGGTTACTATTTACATAGACCTGATTTGCTCTTGCGTTTTCTCTTTCGCCTTCTATTCCGTTTTGATTCGCGATCAATTCGCGACCTTCTTGTATGATGACTTGAAGCTCATCTTTTTCTATATTCATGCGACCTAATACAGAAGCCAAATAATTCGTTTGGGCCCCATTGACCACCAATCTTTGAGCCTCTCTAGTTCGCTTAGCTTGCGCTCGACTGATCATGTTATTGCCTGCATTCAGAACGCCTCTCTCAGTCTCAAGCTCATTTCTCTGAGCAGTAACAACAACTTTTCTTCTCTCAGCACCTGTTACATTTTCCGTTACGACTCTAGAGACAACTCGCCTTTCATGAAGGTATCTGCTAGCCATTATGGTATCCCCCAGGCTAGCCAAACTCCCCCGCCGCACATTTTCACATTGCTCTTCGGATTCTCGCACCATAGTTGCTAGAATTGGTCGCGCACCATTAAACATTGCTATGTGAGCATCAAGCAACTTTACCTCGACTCCAAGTTTTGAATCCATAGCTGTAATCAATCTGCCTTTGACTCCCTTATACTCTTCACGGTTATTCTCAAGCTCCTGCGTAACGACAGTCAACCTCTGTTGGAGCATTTCCAGCTGCCTCGGGTCGCCAGCATTCATCAATCGCACTTTTAAGATGTCAAGCGACCGACGTGTTCTCTCAACTTTTTCCGCCATTTGTCTGACATTTTCACTGATCTGATTAACAACGGATTCATGCTCAGTATACAATTCACTAACAGCATCTACTCTTAAAACCAGACGCAGGACCCCTCCTATTGATCCTTCTAGAATCCTCAGATCAGCTAGCCGCGCGTTCGCATCAACTAGCCGCGCGCTCGCATTAGTTAGCCGCGCGTTCGCATCAACTAGCTGTGTATTCAGACCATCCGATACTTGCTGAGCTGGCACTTGCGTTTGCGCTTGCACTTGGGCCGCATGTATGGCCGTTATTTCTCCATTTATATCTCCTATCTCCCCATTAATACGTTCTATCTCCCCATTTGCATTTGCAATCCAATTGCTAGTCGCTGTGGCCCTGTCATTTAACGTCTGCCTTACTAACGCAACATCATGCTTCATTCCCTCGAGAAGAACTGCACCTACCCTGGCGTCTGCTTCATTTACAAAACGTCGCACACGCAAACGCACATCTTGATCCTCTTCGCCTAATGACGCAAGCCTCTTATCTACTTGCTCGGCAGTGTTTCTGGATTGACCCGATTGATCCCGGTTTCTTGGTGTTGCTCCGAGCAGCCTCAATTCTGCCTCCACCATTTCTAGTCTCCTTGTTGTCTCCTGGGCATTCTGCGCGACTGTCGCCTGGACAGCCTGCGCGCTTGTCTTCTTGACATCCTGCTGGACCTGCTGGAGTTCCTTCTGCATACTCTGTATTTTCTGATCCATAACCCCTATTCCCCGATTTATCTTATTATCAACTTTAGGTTCATATACCGTCCATAATGTATCTGGCACTCGATTCGATCGGTTTAAAGAATTAACCATGAGTCCATTAAAGTATGTCACATTTTGGTTCACCACCTTATTCCTGCTTTCAAATATTGCCGCGAGTGCCTCAGTATCAGCTTTCGACAACGGCTTTCCCGCCTTTCTCATATCTCTTGCTCTTCTGAAAAGGTCCGTTTGTTTTTTCGTCGTCTGAGGCTGCTGTGCAGCCCCCCTGTACACCGCACCTGTCTCCTCATCCGTAAGCTTAACCCTCTGCGTATTCTTCAACACACTTTTTCCGCCCTGTGGTTGATCCGATACTTCCTTCGAATTCCCCTGTGGAGCCACCGAATTTCTCCCCACATGGAACGACGAACTCCTCACTCCTTCGACAGCGGAAATCCCCATGTACAACATACCCACATACATAGCTGCATGCCCTACTTTTTTAATTTTATTTGTCTCCATATAATCTGATAACGTCGTATAACTTCTTTGATTATTTTTTTTCTGTCAATGCTTTTTTTGAAAAAACACAAATTCCGAAAAAATTTATAGGTTTTCAAAACTTAAAAATTAATAACCTAATAAAATATCGGGTTGAATTACTATGATATATAATCACTTTTATCTACAATTAATCCCAGTGATATGCGCATATCCAGAAACAATATTTGGAAATAAAAAAGTAAAATGAAACTAGCTGAACCTATGTATGGGAGGCATGGGACGGAATCGAACCGACGAATAAAGGTTTTGCAGACCTCTGCCTTACCACTTGGCTACCATGCCTAAATGTTTTGTATGGAAATTATTTCTGCTCCGTTTTCAATAAAATTCTAATAACCTAAGCCAAAAAAACTGCTTACCATAATCCCTAAACATTTTTTATGAAAAAATGCCCCCCAAAATAGCTTGCTCAATAAAATTATGGATACTAAGGGCTCCTCGCCCTTATTATCCCCGCCAGGGGATCCATCCCCTGGACCTGGATTACGGCCGGTACCACGGGC
>JAIRZB010000059.1 GCA_031267435.1 Puniceicoccales bacterium
AGGGCGCGCAGCCCTTAGGATTTTCCTTCTTGATAATTTGACTCCGTTTGCATTCCGACAAACATTTCTTCCCAACTCAAATGAGTTAATTTTTGCAAGCGCTTTATAAGACCAACCAATGTCACCATTAGAATAATGGTACAGGGCAATACAATTACCGGATAGCTCCAGAAGGTCATGCGTCCCAATTCTTTATTAAATTCAACGGTCCCCGTCTCACTGTGAATGAAATAGCACGCCAAAATATAGTTTAAAATTGCGCTGAATAAAAACGACAGTGAAAATTTCAGTGTACTTGACGATAGTAATTTTTGAAACATGGCCTGACTTTCCGGTTCCTGCAATCGCCCATTAATCAGCTCCACATTCATAATCGTATCATTGAACAACAGCGTCTTAATCAATGGATATCGTGTAAAAGCTGAACAAAAAACAATTATTCCAATCAGCGATGGAACCAATGCTTCCTTAATGGCAATGTATTCCTTGGGAAGCTGTAGCAAACCAATAATGCCCGTAAGAAAAATACTTACAAAACCAATGATTGAAAAAATATTGCACTTTCTAGATTTAATGAAATCCAATAGACCGTAACCAATTGGAAAAAGTAGTGCAATAATCAGCGCAATGGTTGGGGATAGCCCAAACCAATCGTCCGCTTTGGACATAATCAGCGACGGTAAAATAATATTAAAACCCAGATTTAGCCAAGGATTCTCACGATTTTTTTGTTTTTTCATTTCCATTAATTATTCCTCATTTTTCATATCCCGCAACTTTGCTTCCCGGTGATTGGATCCGTAAAAATTATGACGGACCACTCTATGCCTCCGGGAATGGCGTACTAAGCCGTATATAATATAACTCAAAAAGACAACCGCGCAGGAAAATTCATGGAACCACATAATCGTCACTAAAATTCCAATAATGACCACAAAGGTACTTAGGCGTGTCCGAGTATTCCAATCAATTTTTTTGAAGCTTGGAAAGCGAATATTACTGACCATTAAATAGGCAATGAATAGCATAAGCGGTGGAAGAAAAATCGCAAATGCATTCAAGTCATAGCCATTAATAATCAGTACAAAGGAAGCAACGACGCCCGCTGCCATGGGGACCGGTAGACCCAAAAAATCATAGTTCGGATGTGGATCATCCCTGGGCAATAGCGGACTGGTAATCACATTAAAGCGCGCTAAACGAATACCTGCACAAAGTAAATAAATGAAACCGAAAAGCCAACCCACCTGACGAAAAAAAGAAAATTCCTCCGTTGGCGATAGAATGAGGAGAAAAACCATTAGAGCGGGCGCTACTCCGAAGGATACCATGTCACAAATGGAATCAAATTCCATGCCAAACAGCGATTCTTTTTTTTTCAATCGCGCAACACGCCCATCCAACATATCCGACAATCCTGCGAGAAAAATAAGCCAAACGGCCTGCTGGTAGTAGCGATGGATAACCATAATATCCTGGACCGAATAGCGTGCCTGAACGCAGCGAATAATGGCTAGAAATCCACAGAATAAATTCGTTGCCGTAAACAAATTGGGCAATAAATAAATTCGACTCGCATCCGCTACGTTGGAATACTTTTTAATAGATGACATCTCCTATTTCCACCATAGGGAGCTTTTATGAACTGCAAGCTTTTCCTATTGCGATTTCAAAAATACCGCTAAATTGTGGAAACAAATGCCAACGATTATTTTACCTGAAGGAATTTTAGGTGAGCGCTGCGATAAAATTTTGTCACAGATTTTACCACTTTCGCGTGCGAATATCCGGAAATCTTTCGAGCAATATCCATTCGAATGCAATGGAAAAAAAATCCATCTCCATGATAAAGTATATACGGGCGACATCGTTACCTATGAAATCATTGATAGTTGCGCAAAGAAAAGTTCAAAGGGCGATCCGAAGTTGGATATTATTTTTGAAGATGAAGACGTCATTGTCATCAATAAACCGGCGGATATTGTGGTTCATCCGGGAGTAAATGTACACGGAAAAACGCTGCAAGAATACGTTTTGAGCCACTGCGCACTGAGTCCTTTGGGACAGGAAGGGCGTTCGGGCGTCGTCCATCGTCTCGACAAGGATACGACGGGAGCAATTATCTTTGCCAAATCGAACCGCGCTTTCCAGCATTTAACCCGTGATTTCGCCCACCATGCCATCAGAAAGTGCTATACCTGCATTGTGCAAGGAACACCGACGCTGAATACGGGAAAAATCGAAATTCCTATCGCGCGCCAAACGAGTAATAAAATGAGGATGATTGCCTGTCCGAGCGGCAAATCTGCCAAAACAATATGGACAGTTCATAGGCATTTCAAACATTTTACGTGGATAGATGTTAAAATTCATACGGGTCGGACCCATCAAATTCGTGTGCATATGAATTACATTGGCCATCCTATCGGTGGCGATTTGGCCTATGGTTACACCGATAATTTTGTTTTTCCCCGGGTAATGCTCCATGCAGAATCCATAGCATTTTCCCATCCGCGAACGGGTGAATATTTATCCTTCAGCGTTCCATTACCCCTAGATTTTTCCAATATCCTGGAAAATTTATGCGCAGCTGAAAGGGAAGAAAAAATAACCGAATTGCCATGACAGATGATGCTAAATTTATTCTTAGGACATTGGCGGAAATTTATCCCAACATCACCATTCCATTGCACCATACTTCTTCCTTTTCGCTTTTAATGGCCGTTATTTTATCTGCCCAATGCACCGATGAACAAGTCAACCGAGTGACATCCATACTATTTTCAGCTGCCCCTGATCCGCAAACCATGAAAGATTTACCCCTCGAAAAAATTGAAAGCATCATTCATTCCTGTGGACTATTTCGCAGTAAGGCGCGTGCGATAAAGGGTTGTGCACAGATTATTGCCGATTACTACGATGGAAAGGTTCCCGAAACCTTTGAAGAACTAGAAAAATTGCCAGGTGTTGGCCACAAAACGGCAAGTGTTATGATTGCTCAATGCTTCAATGGCTATGCTTTTCCGGTGGATACACACATTCGTCGCCTAGCCAATCGCTGGGGTCTAGCACATTCGCAAAATGTAGTTATTGTAGAAAATAATTTGAAAAAACTTTTTCCGAAGGAAGAATGGCATGACCTACATATTCGCATGATTCGTTTCGGCCGGGAATACTGTCCCGCTAAAAATCATCGCATCGACCATTGTCCAATTTGTCAATTTATATCAAAGACTTGTATAAACTAAACGATCCACGAATGGTTTTCCCAGAGCATTTTTATCGAAAATATCCGTGGGAATCGGTTGTTCCAGAGCCACCTCTTTGACCATCAACTGGGTTGTTACATTGCTGGGAACATCCCTAACTTCAATCGATTTTATGAACCAGGTATCTTGGACTTTTTTTAGGTCCAGAAGATTGAAAATACGCAATAATTTTCCCTTTTCATCGAAGTATTTGACCTGCAAAATAATCCCATATACAGGGTCATAGGCAATTTCGACCACCTGTCCCGTTGTTTTGAAGCGAAAGATATGCGTATTCCGGCCTTGCACACGCTCCGGATGGAGATATTCGTAGGAGTCCCACTCCAAGAAAAGCATTAAAATATCCGAAAAACACAAAAGATGATCGGATTGCACAGGATCATTCGGCGTAATTTTTTTCGATGGATCCGAACAAAAAATTTCACCATTGGGTGGCCCAAAGGATAAAAATACCTGGTCACCGAATTTTAATAGTAAATAAGCTCCATCGGAATTTTTTCGGAAATAGCACCTCCCCTCTTTCGTTTCCGTCTTCCTATCTTTTTTCGTACTTAAACCAAAGCCCAAAGCACATTCCACACGTGTTTGTTTTAATTCTTTGATGGTTTCATTAACTGCTTTGGGATCCAAAGGCAGTAATTTTTTATGTCGCAATGCCGGAGCAGCATTGCAGAAAACCGCCGCAAAACAATTTAAAAAAATAGCAAAAAGCCTAATCCATTTCATCATTTTTCGGCTTCCCCATTTTCAAAAACATCGACGGCCATTGGCGTTACGGCGGGAATATTTTCCGTTTCTGCGGTGAAATTTTCAATGGACGGAACCGATTCAACTTCCGCTTTTTGGGCCGTATCCTTTTGTATTTCATCGGACACTGCCGCTGCGACCTCCTTCTTTTCAAGTAAATTTTGCGGTCTATCAACTTTTTCGCGGGCCATGTGGAGCAGGGAAAGAAAAAAGGACAGGCAAAAGTAAAGAATAATGCAATACTTCGTAATCTTAGCAAGTGTATTTACGCCCTCGCCACCCAAAATCGAGGTTACCGCACTACCTCCCAAAGTTGCTCCCATACCCGATTCCTCACTCGGCCGCTGCATTAGAATAAATAGCACCGTAATGGCGCAAAGCACCAGTAAGAACGATGTAAAAACGAATATAAAAAATGCACTCATTAGCGATGGTATACGGTTCTAATTTGATAAAACCAATAGAAAGTCAAGCAAGATTCAAAAAAGCTTTAATAAAACAAATCCAATGGGAAGGGAGAGTCGTAAAAAGAGATTAAAAGTTTACTCTAAGAAAAAAAACGCTCGACGAAAACATAAGATGTCAAGTATATTATCAAAAGTTTTGTTATTGTTGTTTTTGTTAAAATCATGTGCGTTTGTATGGGGGACACCCAAAGAACTGCCTGCTTCGGTTATCTGTAGTAAGCCGCCCACGCTTCAGCAACTGGCAAGACGAGAAACAAGGATAAAAAGTAATCAAGAATTCAGAGAAAGGCCGTTGGTTCGAGCTGTCCTGACAGGCGATTGGCAGACTATTCGGTGCATCTGTGCCAATACACCAAAGCGACAAACATAAGTGATCCCATCCAGTATTATCTTTTTTGGATGGCCATAATGCATGGAGAGCGACCTCCTTTTGACTTTTTTATGGCGCAAGGAATTGACGTTCGTCATATTAGTAAATTGAAACAAATTCTAAATGATAGCGATGAAGTGTATTTTGATGAAGTCCATACCAATGCTATGAGTTATTTGCGCATGGGTTACCACATGTATGGGGAGACTCCGGAACTGAAATATATGGAAGATACTCTCGTGAGCCGAGGCGTTGTGGGCACGCCACCATTGGATTATAACGACGGCGGTTGCTGCGAAGTTCAATAGGAATTTTTTTTCATTCATTTTCGCTGAAAGGTTCCGTGGGTTGCCTCGGAGCTTTTTAATGTTTTCCTTCTAGATTCCTAGCGATGAAAAGTTCCCGGATAGGGCATTAAATGACGCTATTGCGGATGATTTCCATTTTATTATCGTGCGTAGCTTTGGCAATTTCCGTCATTATGGACATGAAATGATCGCGGACGCTATTGATACTTTTTAGAGAACTTTCCACGGAATTTGCTACGGATCGAGTTAGTGTCATCGCCGCTCGCTTCGCCGAAATTTCGGCGTCGAGCTTTGCAATTTTCTTTATATTTCCGATATTGATTAGGTTTACCCCAACATTAACCAATCCAATTGCATGATTAATGAGTCCTGCATTGCCCATAGTTTGCTGGAAATCGGCTTGCGACTTTGATTGGATCGATGTCGCTCCTATTGTTACTCCGGAGGATACACCCGTTACCACGGCTTGGGTTATTGCCTGATCCTTTATTTGATCGACTTCCATGTGCATCTTTTCCATGATTTTTTCAGCAATTTCTTTGGACTGGTCCATCTGGGCAATGGTTAAAACAGTACGCATCTCCCTTTCTATTTGCCGGCGTTCAGTCGTCGATTGAATCATCAAAACCATCAACTCGCACATCATGTCACCCAAACTATCCGTCTTTGATGATTGAAAATTTGTTGAATTCATCCCCAATGCTAGTTCATTGATTTTCTCGGAACGTTTTTCATTGCGCTGATTACCACCTACGGAAACAATATTGTTGTTATTTAAATGGGATAGTGTACTGCGCTCGATCATCTGTATGGCCGACAGATCGATCATGCCATTGACCACCAAATTTTCCGCAACGGCCTTCATCGTCGCCGCATCCATTCCCGACGCACTATCTCCGGACGCTTTCTTCAATCCGGAAGGATTGGCAACATTTTTGACATGCGTATCATCGACAGAAAGAACCTTATTCGCCATAATTTATTTCCTAGATCACTAAATTGCGTGCAATCATCATGTTCGTCTCGCCCTGTTCCCGGATCGCTTCCGCTGCCCGTTCATAGGACGCTTTAGTATAGGACATCAAGGTCTGAATATCAGCCAGTTGATTATCAATTAGCATCTGATAAAATTCCTGTTGCGCATCGGATTTCGTTCGAATGGCATCCACCGTCGCCGCATAGGTAACATTGCGAGCTTCCTCTTCGCTCGCAGCCAACTGGTAGAGTGCTTGAAAAACTTGCATCAAAGCCTGGATACGTTGTTGAAATTTTTGTACCGCAACGATCATTTGCTGCGCAAAATTCATATATTCCATCCCTTTAATGCCTGCAATAAAACGGCCACCAGAAATGAGGGCATCTTTGAGTTTTGCCCCACTAGAGGGCGCAGCTTTTGTGGCATTTTCTCCTATTTCTTCTCCTACCGCTTGGGCAGCTTCTTTCCCCGCGTTTTCTCCTATTTCTTTGGCAGCCTCTTCTCCCATTTCTTGTCCCAAATTTTGGGCAACTTCTTTCGCCGTATTTCTAGCGACTTCTTGACCGATTTCCGTGCCTATTTCCTTTGCAAGTTCTTCCCCTAATTCTTCTGTCAATTGTTCTGTAACTTCCTTTGCAACTGCTTTTCCGGCCTCTTCTCCTGCTTTTTTAGCAGCGGCTTCAATGGCTTCTTTGCTTAAATTTTCTATCACTTCTTCGCCTAATTCTTCTACCACTTCACTTGCTACTTCTTTACTCACTTTTTCTGCTACTTCCTTTGTCGCTTCCTTGACCGTTTCTTTGACTACTTCTTTACTCACTTCCTTTGCTACTTCTTCTGCTACTTCCTTTGTTACTTCCTTGACCGTTTCTTTGACTACTTCTTCACCTACTTCCTTTGCTACTTCCTTTGCAGCTGCTTTTGCCGCTTCTTCGGCAACTGCTTTTGCTGTTTCTTCGGCAACTTTTTTTGCCGCTTTTTCTACGGCTTTTTCTACGGCTTGCTCCGAAGCTTTGCCTGCCCCCGCAGCGGCTCCTGCCACCACATTTGCTACCATGAACGCCATATCAATCGACATCTGTAAGGCCATTTTCGCAGCTCCATCGTCCATGCTGGAAGTAAGCAATTCTCCCATGCTTTTTCCTAGGATTAACTCCGCCGCCTGAAATGCCATTAGTGCACAGCTAATCGCAATAACCGCCGGTCCAGCCGATCCAAATGATGCGATCGTTACCGCTGCACCGACGAGAAACATGATGATCTTTCCGTAGTTACTATTCAAAAATTTCATGACCCATGTACCGCTCAGCCATTCCATAAACTTTTGAAACGGACTTTTGTAACGCGATTTCCGAATCTGCTGCTTAATTTTTAAAATGGTATCATTGCTGGCCGATAATTTTTGATTCTGCGTTCCCTTTACCGCTTCCATCTGCGTATCGAGCATGATTTCGTTTTGCATGGCAGATAGAATAAGCATGGCCATGGCGACACCAATGGAAGTTATTTCATTGATATCGAGCTGCGGCATGACATATTGCTCATCCTTTGCCTCAACGGGAGCATAGCACATCGCTGCACCGGCCATATTGGCAAGGTGATTAACGCGATAGGCCATGAGTGTTTCGGTCTGATTTGCCGCATCGGCAGCCGATAGCCGCCCAATGCGATCTTCGCTAAAAATACCTTCATCCAAATAGTCCTTAACATGGACTTTTCCTTCGATGTGCTTACCCTGCAATAAATAATCCGTTAATGATTCAACATTTTTCATTTTTTTCCTCCGTTTTTTGATTAATCATTTCCAATAGTCCCTGCGCTCGTTTGGCCAAATCTTCGCGCTCTTTCGTTTCATTAAAAATTTCTATGGTTTGTTCTAAAAAGTTTTTTGCCCCTTCCCTATCACCCAGGGATAGGCAACAATCTGCCATGGAAGCAACCACATCCACGTCCATGGGATCAAGAAAAAACGCTGCCAAATAAATACCTAGCGCATCCTGATACTTTTTTTGGGCCAATAAAGTTACGGCAAGAGCCTTCCAATAGCGCTGTTCAAAATGGTTCATAGTTGCGATGCAGTAAAAAATATCTTCCGCATCGCCGTATTTTTTCTGTTTAAGGAGCTCCAGCCCAATTTCATAGGCCGCATCCAGATGACTGAAATCGAGTTCTGGAAAACGGTTCAATAGAATGTTCTGCGACAGGGGATGTGCCGTAAAATGCTGTCTTAAAATTTGATCAAATTGGCTTTCCATATTTTTCCTTTCACTAGCGTATATTGGAAGTAACTTGCTTCCAACTATCACCCATGGATTTAAGCATTTGAGTAGCAAGCGAAGTGGTTTCGTTGCAACGTTGCATTATACGCTGCATCTTCGTCGTCAATGTTTGTCCGTCGGTTGTGATTTTATCGATATATATGCGCATACCTTCACTCCATAGGGAGACTTCATCCGCATTGAGTCCCTTCGAACCGGTACTATAGAGCTTATTCAAAACAGCTTTTATACTGTCATTCTCCGTCCAGCACTGGGTAATCGTCTTCTTTTCATATTCCAAAATATCTTCGTCTTCGGTGAATAATTTTGATCCATCGATGTAAGTTTTGATCATCTTCACATCCTCCAAAGATAGGGCTTGATCACCCAACTCTGGTGCCGCAAAAGCATCCAATGCCTCTATTGTTTTGGCGACATCATTTTGTCCGGTCAAATAATTAACGGCAATGGTTGAGATTTCATCGCCATAGATTTCCGCTAAAGCTTCCAATTTGTACATGAGTATCAAAGCATTGTAGTCATAATCCGGCTCGGTATAATTTTCTTTAAAAACACCTTTTTTTTGCTTGTAATATTTCTGGTGAGCCAGCATATCAAATGCCTCCACCATCCATTGGTTGGATCCCGATGTAAAATCTCTAGAAGAACCACCGGAAGCATCACCCATTTTATTGGCTAAATACTTGTAATGTCCCGTTAGTCCCCATCCCATGGAAGCGGGAGCCCAACCATTTAATTGAAATCCATTGGTTGCTGGCTCATCACAACCGGTACCGTAACTGCCTTTTTTATTGGCAGTGACACCCTCAAGGGAACATGGAAAGGGCGGATAATCCCCGTCCATACTATTCATCAATGCCTGTGTGTAAGTTCCCAATGTGGTTTTTACTTGCGCGGTGTCATCGTTCTCCTTCACTTGCATACGATTATACCAATAGGCGCCCAATAATTTGTCTTTGTCACCTGCCACAATGTTATCCGTTGCGTGAAATGATACCGATTTACCATGTATGGCGCATTCTATCCCTACACCGATGGCTGCTCCAAGGGATGCGGCAGCCCCAGCGGCAAGAGCAACCAACGCGGCTATGGCCAAACCACCCGTAGCGACAGTCGCTAGGGCCCCTACTACAACAGCAGCCACAACTGCCAGCGCTACCATTGCAATGATGAGACCGGCAACGGGATCCGCACCTTTCACTTTACTGGAAACATCGCTAAAATTTGCATCGGCATAATCCGTTTGATCGTAGATTTCTTTGAAAGAACCTAGCTCCAATAGGTCACGATTGGATAGATCGGCTAGCATCATGTTACTCGATGCGTTATCCCCTGACTTCAATCTTCCCTGGGACACATAGGAAAATAAGTTGGAAAGGCCTCCTCCCTTGATATCCAAATAGTCCATGCGTTTACTGAAATTCGAATTTTCATAGATTCCAATTTCAGCAGTATTTCCAAAGAATTCCGTCGGCATAGTAAGGCCTTTTTTCTTAAAGAATATGATCACATCGACCGGAATAACTGCCCTTGCATTTTCACCCTGCCGCGCCGCCTGTGCTTGCGTTTTATTGATTTTTGCCAAATACTTGTTTGCCTCCGCGATTCTTTCATTGTTTTCCTGAATTTGTTTGAGGAGATCCGCTAGCAGATTTTTCTGTGTCGTGAATTTTTCATATAAAATCGCCATCAGTCGGAACAGTACTCCATAGTTGGAGTAATCGCCGTGCCACAGGGAACTTTGAGCAATAAATACAGGAGCTATAATGTCATCGTTCGGGTCATAATCTTCGATAAAATTCGCAGTGCCATTTCGCCCATAGCCGGAAATTAAGCGATAGTATACTTCTCCATTCGTTTCCTTTTCAATCAAGCCTTGCTCGATACCCGCTTGTTCTTTCCATTCACTGCGAAAGAAAACATATGGTTTGGGAATTAAGTCCAACAGTGATCTTTGATACAATTCTAGTTGTTGAGAATAGGAAAGATAGTCCTGTAGCTCCATAATGTAAGTATCTAACGGTCCATTGCGCGTCGTCGACAATTGATCAATCTTTGCCTTATACTCCTCGGCATCGATTTCTTTAGCCGCATATTCGGCGAAAATTTCATTAATTTCTGCCGATTGAATCTTATACATATATTGATCCTGGGAAATTTTATTGCTATCGTAGGTCTCGAATGCTACGACACGCCCGATGTAAGTTTTCCAATTTGAATCATTTTTTGCTCCTAACCATGCACTGAAACTTTTAATTTTTTGTAACAATATGGGATCCATTGTCCCAGCTAAAGCCCCATTTTTGCCGTAGGAAGTGATAATCCAATCCAAATTCTCCGAAAGTTGATTGAGTTCCTTGAGTAATGCCGCTTTCTTGCTCTTTGAGATAACCCAATTTGAATAATTCGCTAAAATACCATTAAAGCCAAGGCCCGCAATTTTCCGTTTTCTTTCATATTTAATAACATCCATTACGTAGACATCATTGAGAATGCCATCGTAGGTTTCGTATTTTTTGAGTTCTTCGGCATAGATATCCAGCCTACTTTCCATGCGATTGAGGTAATCGCGAACACTTTCGGAAGCGATCAGTGCCCTTTCTTCTGCCTTTTGGAAATAGGTTTGTTTTTTAAATTCACTAAGTGAGTCCCTAAAGAGCATGGCATCCCTCGAATCGCCTTTCCAACCTTCGTAAATACAGAATTTCGCATTTTTTTCAACTTCCCAAACTTCCGGCAGCGATAGAATCGGAATTTCTGAGTAGCTCGAATTACCCTCACTGATCAGGGTATACAGGGCCTGAAAATCTTTCGTTAGGCCATTATTATCGAGGTAATCATTCAACATGATGGCAACTTGATCAATGCCATTGGTCATTTTCAATATGCTTTCAGCCATTTCGCATTTTTTAGATTTGAAAGCATAATTCGTTATGAGTCGCGACCGAGTTGTGGCATCAAATTGTGTCGACAGGGCATATTTCATGGCTTGGGACACTTCCTTCAATTCTTTTTCTAGGGAATAGACGTAGGCTGGGAAATTGCCTTTTTCGGAAGCTGCATTCAATTTTGCATTTTCGTATTCCTGTTTTTTACCAGGAAGTTCTTTGGCATATTGCTTTGCCGATTCGACATTGCCGGCACTCTTAGTCGTTGCAATGTTGAACATGAGATCATAGTATTCCTTTGCCTTTGTTGCAATGTTAGCAAAATTTTGAAAACCTTTATCGGTATTATTGGTATTTTGCAGCATTTTGTTGACACCTTGGATCATTTGCTGTTCCACTTCATAGGACAGGCTATCATTATAACGTATCACATCATGGCGGCCTAACATGTCGCTTATGGTCGAAAACATCCCTGCAAATTGAGCGAATTTTGCGGAAAATGTTTTCGTAGCATCGCTAAAAGCGGAACTGGATGCTGAAACTTTCCAGGATTCATGCATGATCCCAAATGAAATGCCAATGTTGTTTACTTCTTCCACGAACAGGGAATGAATATCCTCATCCTTTAAATAGTCCGCATGGCTAAAGAACCACCCATTATAGGCACCAAACCGCGTACTGTATTCCTGGAAATTGCCGCTATCATCGACACTTGCTTTTGTTTTTTCGCTTTTCGTTTCCTTGTCATAGGGTACGCAAAGCAGGTTACCCGTAATGGCATCCAGTTTATAGGCAGTATAGACACTGCCAGTTGGGACCGTTATTTCTTGAACAATTCTTATTCCTTCCGGATCAATAATAAAACCATCCGTATCGACCATCATTGCTTTTCCATCTCCATCTAGAATAGAGCCACCGAGGGAATAGTAAGATTTTCCTCCGACTTTAATCCCAAATTCCGTAGCACTAACTTTGCCATTATCATCCAACGCGTAAAATACGCCCAACTCATCTTTTAAACTCAAAAACCAATTAGCCGTAATAGCGAGATCATAGAGAGGATTTCTCTTTCGAACTTCCGCATCCCTTATCTCCTCGCCTAACTGGTTTCCTTGAGCTGCTAACCGGTCTTTTTCATTTTTTAAATTATCTAAGTTAACGGTTGCAGCACTTATTTCACCATTTAACTGATTGCTTAATGCTGTTTTTATGTCCACACCTAACGCGGTTTTGCCTGTTTCTGCCGTGCTTATTTCAGTTTTTTTCTGGTTTATTAATCCTTTTTGAGTGGCCATCTGGGCTTGAAGTGATTGTACTTGAGTGGATATCAAATTTCGAGCTGATTGTATTTGATTTGATATCTGGGTTTCCTCCGATTGTACTTGCCAGAGCATTCCGTTCAAATTGGATTCTATTAAGGATAACGACGAGGATGAGCTGCCCCTGTACGACTGCTCCAGCGCGTATAACTGAGCGTCTACAGAGTTCATTTGATTTATTACCAAAGCTGACCGATTTCCTATCGAGGATAACTGCTTCAATGTCGAGTATATCGAGCTTAATCCATTGCCTAACTGCATGTATACGCTAAGAGATACTTTTGATCCTGCCTGTTTTTGAGTTGCTAACAATCCTTGTTGAGTTTTTATCAATTCTTCTTGATCTACTAACTGGCTTAATTGAGCTTCTAACGGGCTTATTCCAGCTCCAGCTTCTAACTGGCTTAATTGAGCTTCTAACGGGCTTATTTCAGCTTCTAACTTGCTTATTTCACTTCTTTTCGTGTTTATTGTCGAATTGAAACCATTTAACTGAGTTTGGAAGCCGCTTTTCTGTACGGCATCTTTTAACTGAGCTAACGCAGCTTCTAGGCTCAGGGATCCACATTGAGCTTTTTGACTCGTTAATTGGCTTATCGTCCGATTTACATTGGTTATTTCAGTTTCTTTTTGCTGTATGCTAGAATTTTTCTGGGCTAGCTGTCTTCTTAGATCTGCCATCTCTTCGGCAGTTGCGTTTAAAACATTTCCTTCGATACCGTCTTTAAGCTTTTCCAGTTTGAAGTCCGATGATAATCTCGATATCTTCATTGTACCATTTTCGAACCTCCCACAGAGGAAAACTTGGCTGTTATCGCCCATGGTAAAGGTATAGCATCCCTGCGACGCTAGAAATGTCCTATTGGTTTGATCGACTAGATCGTTGGTTGGTGAATGCCAAACAACATTTTTAATGGTTTTACCGACGATCGAATGGAGATATTCTGCCATTTTCAGGCGGTAATATATCTCTGAAACACTGCGAAAGAGAGGACCATTGACGTAAATATTTTTTAGGGAATCCACAACATCTAGGAGCTCATTGGTTACCAAACGGTTTTTAACCGTAGCCGAAGTTGTCGTCGAAGAAATGGCACCATCGACGTAAACGTTGATCGTCGTGCTCTCACCGGCAATGATTTTTACGGTCCCATCCTTAGGCATTGCTGCGTCCTGGGCCTGCAATTGATAGCTGCTATCGCTTTGGAGGAAAAAAGTTCCATCGGGATTCATGGCCTCGATTACCGTTCGCATAGCGCCCTCATCATCCCGGTTCCATTTTTTTACCAAATCTTCCAATGTTATGATCAAATATGCCATTTTATCTGCATCGGGAATCAGTTGTCCTCCAACAATCAATGTTTCGGAACTGATATTGAATAGCACTGAGTAATCCACGGTAGTCATACCCAATACGGTTTGGACCGTATCCGAAATCTCCTCAACGCGGGATGCATAGATAGCCCGTGGATCGGCTAATGCATTGTAACCATACACATAATTAATGAGTGCGGCAACGTAGTCCGCTAGCGTCCCTTCCTCGGAAGACCCTAGACTGGTATTTGTAACGATTGCGGTTATATCTGCCAAATAACACGATTCCTTACTATTCTTCACGGCTTCGGTTTGCTCATCAGCGCTAAGAGCACTTGCAATTTGCCATACTGGTTCGTGTGTTCGATATAGGGCCGAAGACTTTAAACTTGATAAATACCGGCGTAAATTACTATTTTGTTCTCCATTATTGCGCCAGCTTGGAAATTGATTGAATAAATCATCGACATATTTCGTCACCACCGTATATGCGTTCTGACCGGATATGTATTGGCACAGTTTTTTGAATATGGATATATCTTCGATGAATAAATCCTTATACATTTTCAAGGCATCTACCTTAAAGTCATTGGGTTGTAACATGTAGTCAATTTCCGTGAACTTTCTTTGATTGAAGATATTGAGAAGATTTTTTTCCGCATCGGTTGCATCGGAAGATTTTGCGGTTTTCTCATTTGCAGCGCTAATCGTTTTCAACTTATATAACAATGATTCATACGCACTTCCTCCAGTTGCTATCGGTGTATATTTTTCAAAAAGATCCAGTAGAGTTTTACATTCCGGATCAGTTCCATTTCGAATTCTTTCTATAATTGCTTGTTCTCCTGTAACTAGAGAATTTTTACTGGTCGGATTGTTAGTGATGAAATTCGTAACTAAATACGAGGCATAGCGCTCAAATTCTACCCACGCTTCATAGTATTTCGTACAGCGATCGATACTCTTGCCTATGCTATCGACGGCAAATGTTACGGGTTGTCCTGAGATTTTTGCTGACAGGAGATTGGCACCGCGATAGGGATTAGCCTTTTCGAATTCTTTTTCAATTTCGCCATTGATTATGTTCAGTTGGCGGATGATTGCCACTTGATCGGCATCGCAATTTCCGGTATAGCCGTAGCGATTCGCAATTTTGTGGTAATTTTCAACTGCCCCACTATCTTTGGCCACATCATGCTGTTTAATGTAAGCTTCAATTTCTACGATGTGGTCGAGAATGTCATTTGAAAAATAGAGACTACTGCTAGTCATTTGCAAAATTACATCGTTACTGGATGTTGTTTCCCTCCACTGATCAAGTTTTTCTTGGGGAACGCTATTGACATAGGCATGCATATCCTGGCATATTGCGCTTATATCTTCGATAACATTTGAGCAGGTGAACCAATCATCCATGGAATGAAATTCTCCCCGTGCCTCCGCTAATTTGATTCTAGCGTTTTTCAAGTAGCCTGAACTTTTACTGACGGCTTCGATTGCCTGTAATGCTGTGGTACTCAATGGATTGTTAGCCGTTGCACTCCTAAGGATGCTGTTTAATGCAACTATGGCTTTACTAATTTCTCCCATCATCTCGCCCATTTTATTTGCCGAACGGATTTCTACTTTTTCGATGAGTAATTCTTCATCATTGGCAATGGCACTCGGTAACTGGAATTCAAAGGTAACTTTTTTAAATAAATCCAATTGTTCGAGTAATTTTTTGCGATTTTTTGAATTAATTCGCCAATCATAGTAAATTTTTTCAATTTTAATAAACCAATCCTCAAAGGTTTTAACATCTCTTGTGATGACAATGGATTCAAGTGCTCCCCGTAAATTATTTAAATTCTCGAGTAATTCCTTATACATTTTTTTCGTTGACTCGGCTAAAACAATATTGCCTTTGGGCTGAAATTGTTCTGAAGCATTGAGATCGCCGAAATTGGTTGTGACAATTGTTTTTAGGTTTTGAATATAGGCACGGATTGTCATTGAATTGTAGCCTCTTTTTTGTTCCTCCGTTAGCGCATTGTATTGCTGCAATAGATTTTCTAATTGCTGCTGTGCCTGCGATAAATCGTTGATGAGCGCAGCCGTTACCACTGTTTGGTTCTTAAATCCTGATTGTAGGGTTTGAATTTGCCCCAAAATGGTACTCCCATTGGCGACCCACAATCCAGTTCCGGCGCAGGGGAAGGTATATTTGACCTCATTGTTGTCGTTGAGTCTGATGTATTTTAACATTGTCTTGGCAGCCGCTGTGACCGCAGTATTTTCATTTGTTGCCGATTGTATGCTCCAGCTTGTATCGGCGGTCAACTTCGTAATGGTATCATCTTGATTTTTTTTCTGGGCCTCGCCCACGGAACTCCAATCCTTTGAATTGAGGTGGGCGCTGTTGTTTATATATTCTTGTAAGTTAATTTTAATATATTGGGCAGCGTGATCGACGACGGCGTTATACCATTTTACAAGGGCTAGGGCGATCGATCGGTCAGTGCTAGAGGATCTGACGCGGAAAATGTCAATCTTTTCTTTTAATTCATTTAAAAGTTGAGTAATTTTATGGAAACCATTTTTGTCGATCCGGTTCGTTAAATTTCCCAATTCCGATGATTGATTTTTAACATAGGTTTCGAAGGAATCTTCGCCGGTATGTTTGAGATTATCGAGGACGATTTTCGCGGATTCCCAGGCCATAGTTGGGATTGCATCCTGTGAAGGGGCTACGAAATCGGAGGATTTCTCGATGGGTGTTAGGCCGACGACCTTCGTTGTGGACACGTTATTTTGAAGGATTGTCTGCCTAGGCAGTAGCATGATATTTTCGGTTGTTCCGACGACCTTTGGTATGCATTTTGGTGGAATAAGTTGCAATTGAAGGATGGGATATTCCAAGACTGTTTTGAATATGTACGCAAAAGCTTTCCGGTAGTCCGCCAGGTTTCCCCATGCATTTACATTTGCTACTTTACTTTTTGCGAAATCTTCTTCCGTCATACTTTTTGGCCTATCGGTATCGAAACCTCTATCTGTGATTGTTGCGTAGCATTCCTTTAGGAGTCGCATGCGCGTATCGGGATTGGCTATCCAACCGCTATAGAGGGTTTGTAATTCGATCATTCTGGCAGAAACTGTCTTACTTGATACTATGAGGGTTGCGTTATAGGGGGTTTGGTTCGTCGAGCTTACCGTAGAATTTCTCCAAATGGAATAGAGACTACCATTGACTTTGTATTGGTCGACGTAGTTGTAAATTTTATTGAGTATGCTCGCATTGCCGTTGAAATTGACCGCATTGTTGACGACGTCGACAAGTTTGTAATAGGAGGGATTAACCTCGTCGGTTTTTGATCCGGGTTTGACCATCAAATTTTTTACGGCATTGATCATGCCCTGGTGTTCGACGGGATCGGAGCGCCAATTTTTGTATCCGCTTTCGAGGACATTCATTTCCGTGAGGAGTCTCTTTGCCTGGGCCTGATATTTGGCGGCATCCGCTGCAGCTTTGGCCTTAATGACATAGTCCCGGAAGTCAGTAAATGCAGCAACTAATCCCCGGGAAACGAGAGTGTCTTCTCTCTGCGGTAGGAACAGCGGTGGAATTTCCGACTTTGCAGCCGCTTGAAACGAAGTAAGCGATTCATTTATTTTTGCTTTGAACAAATCCATTTTCGCGGATACGGGGTCAGTGAAAATGCCAAAAACCTCTTTTTCCGCCATACTTGCCACCTGATACGTAACACTTTCTGTTCCTATATTAAGCGGTTTGCTTTCACGTATCCGGTCAAACTCAGACTTCAAAAATGATTCATGAGATTTGAAGCACTTTCTGGCCTCGTCTTCACTTACCTCAGATAAATAATCGAGCATCCATTGATCAATATTTGCTCGAGTAAAGTTGGGATTCCGCTTCTTTTGATATTGGATATATTCATTTATGTTCGATTCAATTATATTTTTGTACTCATCGCTTAATCTCCTTAGGGGCTGAACAAAATTCGTAACGCCATTATTTAAACTAGTTTCCCAATCACTGACTATCGCATCCAACCCCGCCTTGCCTGTTTCCAGAAGTGTATTACACGCTGCATCCGTGCTAGAAAGCGATTGGAGCTCACTTTTAAGGTTTCGTATCAACCGTTCGACTTCGCTACGATACGAAACCAATAGCGAATCTATAAGATTTAATGCATTGTCAAGCATTGAAATGAAATTTTTGTGGTTAAAATCATATAAGGAATATGATTTACTTCCTTTCAACCAATCCGTAAAATTGGAGCTATCAACTTTTTCGCAAAAAGAATCAAGCGTATTTTCTAAGCCGGATTTCATGCAATCATGGAACAATTTATTAAAAACTGGAATGGCGTTGTTCAACATGGAAGTAAGCGGTTCAGATAATGCAACGCTCCTTTGACTTAGGGCATCAAGTTCAAGCATTTTTTCATCTCCAAGTAGGGGATCGAACACGGGAATAAGTTTCTCGGCGGTGGCTTCGACAACCTCAGCCTTTGCTTCCCGTTCACTCGATGGGGCCGCCTCATAGCGTTCGATGGCATTGATAAAATCCGTAAATTCTTGAGTCTTAATTTTTAAATAAT